>NZ_JBHVUQ010000041.1:21250-50220 GCF_042884105.1 Streptomyces sp. NPDC058157 | reverse complement strand
GGGTGTCCGGCACCGGCGAGTAGTGGGTCAGGGCGATCCGCAGGGCCGTGCGCGCCCGCGCCAGGTCGGTGAGCGCGCGGCGCAGCCCGTCGGCGCACGCACGGGAGTGCCGCATGAAGGCCTTCATCTCGGGTTCGCCGAAGTCGCTGCCGCAGCGGCCGGCGTACCCCCCGCAGAACCCCTTGGCCCCCGCCACCCCCACGGTGGTGCCGTGCAGGTCGAGGACGACGGCTTCCCCCTCCAGGACGGTCACCCCCGCCTCGGCGAGGACGGCGGCGAGTTCCCCCGGCCGGTCGGCGTGGTGGTCGTGGTTGCCGAGGACGGCCACGACGGGGACGGGGAGGCCGGCGACCTCACCGGCGACGACGGCGGCTTCCCGCGGGGTGCCGTGCCGGGTGAGGTCACCGGCGAGGAGGAGCAGGTCGGCGTGGTCCCGCAGGGTCTCGAAGGCCGGCCGGAGGGTGCCCTCGCAGCCCGGCGCGAGGTGGATGTCCCCCACGGCCGCGACCCGGATCACGGCAGGTCCTCCTCACGGTCGGGCGGGCGGGCGCTGACGACGGTGAGGTCGTGGCGCCAGGTGAGCGGGCGGAGGACTTCCGCGGCGATCCGCAGGACCGTCTCGCGGCAGTCCTCGCCGGAGACCGGCCCCCAGACGAGGACCGTGTGCCCGCGCAGCTCGACGCGGACCCCGAGTTCGGCGACGTCCTCCCGGGCGAGCCGGTCTCGCAGGTGCTGGGCCCGGTACTCGGGCAGTGCGGTGTCGGCCGGGCCGGCGGGGTCACGGGTGCTCATGGCGGGCCTGCTTTCGGGGCTCGATCACCCGCAGGCGTTCGAGGAGGTACAGGAAGGCGTCGGGCAGCGGCTGGTCGCGGTGGCGGCGGTCGAGGAGCGGCCAGTCGATGCGTTCACGGAGCATCCGCGCCATCGGCAGCAGTTCCGCGAAGTCGCAGTAGTGCTCGCACAGGGCGGTCAGGCGGCTGTCCATGAGGTCGGTCGGGGCGAGGACCGGCATGCGTACGGAGTCCACGGCGCGGACGTCCGCCCGCCGCAGGAGCTCGTGCGCGACGGGCCGGCCCGCGAGGTCCAGGATGAGGTCGATCTCCTCGTCGCCGTCGCGGCCCTTGATCAGCCAGTCCTCGGGGGCGTCGACGACGGTGATGCCGGCCTCGGCCAGTGCGGCCACGGCGGCGGGCGCGTCCTCGCGGCGCAGGCAGAAGTCGGTGTCGTGCCGGAAGCCGGCCGGCAGCCCGTGGGCGAAGGCGGCGACGCTCCCGGCGAGCGCGAACGGCACCCCGGCTGCCTTCAGGAGCGCGCCGACCCGTTTCGTGGTCTCCAGGATGGCCTGCGTGTGGTCACGCGGAAGGCTCGTGGACCCGCTCACGGCCCACCTCCCCGCATCCGCCGCCCGGCTCTCCCGTCACGCCCACCGCGTACGTCCCCGGATGCCGTGGCGGGCCGCCGCCCCCCGGTGGCCGTGGGAGCGCCCGGGCGCGGTGGCCGGGGCGGCGAAGGTCCGCCGCGCCGCCTCCACCCGCAGGGCCTCCAGCAGGGACTCCTGACGCGCCGCGCGGGCCAGGAGCCGGTCGAGGGCGACCGGGTCCAGGCGGCGGTCGGTGAGCGCGAGGACCCGCAGCGACCTCCACATCGACGCCTTGCCCTCGACCCCCAGGCGCATGGCCTCCAGTTCGAGTACGTCGCTCAGGGGGGAGCGGCCGGCCAGACGGCCGTTGAGCTTGAACCGTGCCGCCTTCTCCGCGAGCCGGCCGGCGGCGACCCTCGGCCACCGCGCGGACACGCCGAGGGCGGTCATCGACGCGCGCAGGCTCTCCCGGTCCGCGGGGATCTCCTCGGCCAGCCCGGCCAGGGGCTGCTGCGCGGGCGTTCCCCGCTGCGCCCGGGCCATGCGGCGGATGAGGGAGACGCCGCTGCCGGCGCCCGCGAGGTGGTCGTTCAGATAGACCGCCAGGAGGCGCTGCGGGTCCGGGGCCGACGCGGTGCGCGATCGTGCACCCGAACCGGTGGGGTGGGCGTTCATGGCATGTCCGATCCGTAGCGCGGACTCTGCACCGGGACCGCGTTCCCCGGTCTCGGGTTCCGGTAGGCGCGTGCCCCCTGCCACCCGGAACAAACCCACGCCTGCGGCCGGTGCCCCGTCAGCCGGGCGGGGCGCCTCGAAGGCGACTCCGAGGCGGCGGACGTGGGCGTCGAGGGCCTCGCGGACGGGTGGGTACGCGGCGGCGATCGGGGTAGTCGCGCCGCATGGACACCACGACCGAAACCACGCCGCTGCGCGCCGTCGCGCTCGTCTGCTCGCTGTCGCCGTCGCCGAAGCCGTCGAGCTCGCAGCTGCTGGCGGAGCAGACCATGGCGGCCCTGGCCGATCACGGCGTCACGGGCAAAGTGATCCGGATCAGCGACCACGACGTCAAACCGGGCGTCGGGACCGACATGGGGGACGGTGACGCCTGGCCCGAGATCCGCGACACCGTCCTCGGCTGCGACATCCTCCTGCTCTCCACCCCCATCTGGCTCGGCCACCCCTCCAGCCTCGCCCAGCGCGTCCTGGAACGCCTCGACGCCGAACTCGGCGAGAGCGACGACGAGGGCCGCCTGCTCACCTACGGCAAGGCCGCCGCCGTCTGCGTCGTCGGCAACGAGGACGGCGCCCACCACGTCAGCGCCGAACTCTTCCAGGGCCTCAACGACGTCGGCTTCTCCCTCGCCCCCCACGCGGTCACCTACTGGGTCGGCGAGGCCATGCAGGGCACCGACTACCAGGACCTCGACAAGACCCCCGAGAAGACCGCAGCCACCACCCGGACCCTGGCCGCCAACACCGCCCACCTCGCCCGCCGCCTCAAGACCGCCGCCTACCCGCCTTCCAGCTGACGGCCCGACACCTCCGCGGCCGCGGATCAGGCGGCGGCGAGGGAGATCTCGGTGGCCTTGATCAGGGCGACGACGGAGGTGCCTGCGGCGAGGCCGAGGTCCTTCACGGCATCCGCGGTGATGGCCGCGGTCAGGCCGCCGCCGTTCACGTCGACCTTCACGGAGGCCATGGCCGGGCCGGCGGCCACGTCGACGACGGTGCCGGGGATCTGGTTACGGATCGAGATGCCCGAAACGGCAGCGGTGGCGAGCGAGACCTCGGTCGCCTTCACCAGGGCCCTGACCGATGACCCCCCGGCCAGCCCCAGCTCCTTGGCGGCGTCGGTGGTGATCACCGCGGTGATCTCCTGACCACCCTCCAGGCGGACCTTCACCGAGGACATGGCCTCACCGGCCGTGATCGAGGTGACGGTTCCGGCGATCTGGTTGCGGATGGACAGGGTCATGAAAACCACGCCTCACTGAGGGAGAAGAAGAGGACGGAAAGCACAGGCCTGTGTGTGACCTGCGTTACGGCCGACATTACACAGGAAGGGCGGAAATGCGGGGCTCCACACAAGCGGGCGTCAGGACGCCTTCGGGCCGGCCGGCTCCCCGGTCCCGGCGTCCTCGGCCCCGGCGTCCGCGGTCCCGGCGTCCTCGGTCCCGGTGGTGACCCGCGCCCGGCGCAAGAGCACCGGGAGCCACAGGGCGCATGCCAGCAGGGGGACCGCGGCGTACGTGGCCATGCCCACGCTGGAGCCCAGCCCGTCCATGAGCGCGCCGAGGACGAGGTAGCCGATGCCGATGAGCGCCGACTCCACGAACGCGATCATCGACAGCAGGCCCGCCCGGTGGCGCGAGGGCACCGCCTCGTTGAACACGTTGTCCACGAGCACGGCGGTGATCTCGGGGACCCCGACCAGGACCAGGAACGCGGCGACGGTGACCCAGACCAGGCCGAGGCCGCTGAGGCCGAGCGCCAGGGCGAGCGTCAGCAGGGACACCGGGACGATGACCCGGTAGCCGATGCGCCGGTTCGCGCGGTCCGACAGCAAGGGGGTGAGCCCGCCGGCGAAGAAGCCCGCCGAGATGACCACGCTCACCAACGCGGTGCCCGCTCCCTGGTCGGAGAGGGTCTTCTGGGTGAAGATGATGTACGGCGTCAGCGTCGCGTGCATCAGACCGGACACCAGGACGAGGGTCACGAGCGCCGGTGTGGCGACCCGGAGCATCGCCCGCCACGCCGTGGCGTCGGTGTGCTTGTCCCCGGCTCCGTCCTGCTCGTCCACCGCGTCCACGCCGCGGATCTCGGGTACCCGGGACACCAGCACCAGCACGGCCAGGACCAGGCACGCCGCCGAACCGGCGTAGACGATTCCCCAGGAGAACCGCTGCAGTTGGCCGCCGAGGACGATGGCCACCCCCGAGGTGACCGTGCCGAGCATGGTGAACCGGGAATTGATCTT
The DNA here is from genome assembly GCF_042884105.1 of Streptomyces sp. NPDC058157. Lineage (NCBI taxonomy): Bacteria > Bacillati > Actinomycetota > Actinomycetes > Kitasatosporales > Streptomycetaceae > Streptomyces > Streptomyces sp. NPDC058157. Next base: position 45,883 of record NZ_JBHVUQ010000041.1, on the reverse strand, counting down.
GACGTAGCCGGCCGTCGCACCGCGCCGCACGAGCAGGTCGTACAGCAGGGCGGTGTCCGAGCCGGACACGCAGGCCATGCCCACGCCCTGCCCGATGAACAGCGCGAGGAACACCCAGTAGTCGGAGAACGCGGCCTGACCGAGCAGACACGCGGCGATCAGCACCTGGCCGATCACGATGCTCGCACGCCTGCCGATCCGGTCGGCGATGACTCCCGTGGGGAACTCGGCGAGTCCGCTGACCAGGTACAGCAGGGTCTGGAGCAAGGCGATCTGCCCGGCGGAGAAGCCTCGCTGCTGGAGGAAGAGGACGAACACACCGCGCTGGAACAGCGAGTTGGCGAGCACGGCGTATACGTAGAACGGGCGCGCGACGCCGCGTGCCGCATCGTCGACTGCGGCCGGTCCGCCGAGGGCCTCCGTGGTGCCGGTCATGCTGCGCGCTCCCCCTGGTGACTCCGGTGATCATGGGTGTTGGGCCTCCGCCGCCGAGCGGAAGTGATGCTACGCGCCCCGCCCGGTCGGGAGGCGGCTCTCGCGTACGTTCTCAGACACACCAGATCCCCTGGCGCACGGGCAGGCCCACTCCGTGGTCACCGGCGGTGAACACCAGGCCGTCGCGCGCGAGGCGGTCGGTGCCGGACCGTTCCGCGGCCGTGATCTCGCGTCCCCAGTCGGCGGCTTCGAGCAGGCTCGCCTCGGGTGCGGAGCGGTCGATGACGATCCGTCGGCGGGGGCCGAGACGCGTGTCGTCCACGGAGATGAACGTCGGGCCGCGGCGTGCGAGGAGCTGCGCGTCGGCCCGCGGCGACCAGGCGAAGGTGCCGTCGGGCCGGCGCGGCGGGTCCAGGTGCCGCAGCCGGCGGGCGTCGAGGTCTCCGCATTCGCCGCTCCACGAGACCCGCAGGCCCACGCCGCGCGCGTCGCGCAGCAGTCCGATCAGGGCGACGAGATCGCGCTCGGGCATGGACGGCATGACGTGATGTCCGGACAGCCGTACTCCGGCGTAGCCGGTCCGCGCCAGGAGGACGAGCCCGGCGCGGTCCTCGACGGAACGCGGTTCCACCGTCGCGAACAGGTGCCGGCGGCTCGTCCGCGGGCCTGCCGCCGGTGGGGTCACCACCGCAGTCCCGTCGCGAGTGCCAGGTACGTCGGCCCCTCGCGGAACGTGAGCCCGAGGGCGGTCCACTCCTCGACGAGCGCTTCGAGCCGGCCGTGGGGCACCGCCGTCCCGAGCGCGTCCAGTCGGCGGGCGAGTGCGGGAAGGGTCCGTCCTTTGGCGAGCGCCCGGTAGGCCTCGGTCTCCAGGCCGGGCGGGAGCACGAGTTCGCGTGAGGGCCAGCCGTGACGGTCGTCGACGAGGACGAGGGAGTCCTGCGGCGCCGGCAGGGCGACCAGCCGTGACGTCGAGGAGTTCGCCATCCACACGCCGACCGCCTCGGACAAGGTCGCGTACATGTCCGCCGATATCCCGGCGGGCTCGGCGTCGAACACGTAGACGAGGTCGCCGAGGTCGTCGAGGGCGTCGGCCACCCCTTCGTAGGCGCGGGTGAGCTCGTCCGACGGCCCGAGGTTGCGCAGGCCGAGCCGGGGGTCGTCGAAGTAGGGGCTGAACCGCGTCAGCTGGATGCGGTGGACGCCGTCGGGTGCGGTGAGGTGGTGCAGGGCCGGCAGCGTCTCGACCAGTGCCGCGTACACACGGTCGTCCTCGCCCGGGAAGCCGACGAGGACGTTCCACGACGGAAAGATCCTGCAGGTCGTGCAGTCCCGCAGGAAGCGCACGTTCTGCCACCCGGTGACTCCCTTGCGCATGATGCGCAGCACGGGTGTGCTCAGGCTCTCCACACCCGGCTGGAGTTGCGTGAAGCCGGCCCGGGCGAGTGCCTCCAGGTGGTGGAACCCGAGGTTGGACTTGACCTCGGCGAACAGCCGGACGTCCCAGTCGGCGGGCAGTGCCATGTCGGTGGTGAGCCGGCGGACGTGGTCGGGGCCCAGGATGTTGTCCGTGAAGACCAGGTCGAGGACGTTGTGCCGCCGGATGGCCCGGGAGGCCTCGGCCCTCACCCGCTCCGTCGGCTTGGCGCGGTGGGCCATGGCCGATCCGTTCAGGCCGCAGAACGTGCAGTGGTGTTTGGCCCCCCACCAGCACCCCCTGCTGGCTTCGAGCGGGATCTTGACGTCGACGAGGTCGGTGAGCGCGGATCCGTCCAGTTCGCGGAAGTAGTGGTCGTAGACGGGCTCCGGGACGGCGTCCATGACGATGGGCCTGGTCCCGAGGGGATTGCTGACCGAGGCGCCGTCCGGACCGGATCGCCAGCACAGCCCCGGGACGGCGCGTACGGCGTCGTCCCGGGGGCCGGTCCGGCCGGTCCGGCACGCCGCGATGTGCGCGACGAGCGGTCCGATGGAGTGCTCCGCCTCGCCCCGGACGACGTAGTCGATCTCGGGGCGGGCCCGGTGGATCGCCGTGCCCTGGACGCCGTCGCAGTTGGCCCCGCCGAGCACGGTGACGGTGGCCGGGGACAGTTCCTTCACCCGCCGCGCGAGCGCGAAGGAGGCGATGTTCTGGTCGAAGGTCGTCGTCAGGCCGACCACGTCCGCACCGGACTCGACGACCTCCCGGGCCAGTTCGTCGACGAAGCGGGGAGCGGCGCGGAACATCGCGGCGTAGGCGTCGGCCTGCTCGCGCCCGCGCAGCAGGGCGAAGAAGCTGGTCTCACGGGGATCCACACCGGGGCGGAAGCAGCTGGAGAAGATCCATTCCCCGACCCCGAGGACCTCGGCGTCGACGACCAGCTCGTAGTGGTCCCGGGCGAGGCCGACGCGATGGGTGAGGTGGTCGAGCCACCGGATGTTGGCGTAACGGGCGTCCAGCCGCCCGACTTCGCCGCGCGCCGCGAACAGCGGGGCGATGGTGCTGATGGCCAGGGAGGGCATGTCGACCAGGGCCCAGGGCATGCACACCAGCGCGACGGAGAGCACGCCCTCCTCCACCACGGGCGGTTCCGGCTCCGGCTCCGGCCGGCCGTGCCCGATGCGCAACAACTCCACTCCGCCTCCTGTCACCGGCCCGGCCCCGTCCGCTCACCAGCGCACGGGCATTTCCTTGACGCCGTACCCGAGTCCGTCGTCCATGAACGGGAGGTCGCCCAGGCCGACGGCCAGGGCCAGGGTCGGAACGCGCCGGAACAAGGCGCCGAAGACGACCTGGAGTTCCAGGCGGGCCAGCGGCTGGCCGGTGCACTTGTGCACACCGAACCCGAAGGCGAGCTGCTCGCCGGCATCGCGGCGCAGGTCCAGCGATCCGGCGCCGGGGAACACGTTCTCGTCGCGGTTGCCGATCTCCTCGGGGAGGATCAGCCCTTCGCCGGCGCGGATCAGCTGCCCGGCGATCTCGATGTCCGCCACGGCCACGCGGCGACGGCCGGGCTGGACGGTGGTCAGGTACCGCAGCAGTTCGTCGACGGCCCCGGCGACCCCGGGGCCGTCCGCGCCCTTCAGTACGGCGATCTGGTCGGGGTGGAGCAGCAGGGCCAGCGTCCCCAGCGCGATCATGCTGGCCGTGGTCTCGTGCCCCGAGACCAGCAGGAACAGGACCAGCATCACCAGTTCGTGCCGGTTCAGCTCGCCGGTGGCCAGCCGTTCGGTGGCCAGCTGGGACAGCAAGTCGTCGTCGGGGGCCTCCAGCTTGCGGCCGATCAGCCGGGCCAGGTAGCGGTACAGGGCGCGCTCGGACCTGCTCGCGACGTCGTCCGGGACGTCCCTGCTGGTCAGTGTCCTGATGGCGCGCTGGAAGAAGTCGTGGTCCGCGTACGGGACGCCGAGCACGTGGCAGATGACCATGCACGGGATCGGCAGGGCGAACTCCCCTACGAAATCAGCTGGTTGCGGGCCGGCGAGCAGGGCGTCGATGTGCTCGTCGACGATCCGCTCGACCGCGGGCCGCAGTTGTCCGACCCTGCGGGGGGTGAACGGCCGGGCGATCATCCGCCGCAGCCGCAGGTGCTCCGGGCCCTCCATGGCGGTCAGGAACCGGGCTTCTTCATGGTGGTCCTGCAGGAACCGGCTGTCGAAGGGGTATCCCGGCTGCGTCCAGTCGGCGCTGACCCGGCGGTCCCCCAGCAGCGCGCACTGCTCCGCGTGCCTCGTCACCAGCCACGGGGTACTGCCGTCCCAGAGCCGGACCCTGACCAGCGGCGCCCGTTCCTGCAGTTCGGCGAGGCCCGGTGCCGGATCCAGCGGACAACCGGGCGCCCTGGGAATCGGGAAGTACGGGACCGCCGCATTCCCCAGATCGGGAATGCCGGCCTGCGAAGACGTCAAAATCCCAGCTCCGTCCCGAATGTCATGCAGCGGAAGACAGTCTCCGGACCACAGCAGGCTACCCAGACCCGATCAAGGCCCACAAGGGGACCGTCCCCATCGGTGTCCGCCCGATATGTGCACGCCCCATTGACGGGGCACCGAAGTCCCGGTGAGATGAAAGCTGTTGGCACCACTCAAGGCGAAGAGGGGACGACGATGGCACAGGAAGTACAGGAAGTACAGGAACGCCCGGTGATCGCGACGGACGAGCCGGAACCGGAGATGGTTCTCTTCTCCGACGAGGAAGATCTCGACCTCGCCGACGACGTCGAGCTGATCAGTCTGTCATCGGCCACTTTGGGTGCCATCGTTGCGCGGCGCTGCTGATCGCATCTGATGCCGACTCCCCAACGACTGGCCCTCTCGTTTGCGGGGGAGGGCCAGGTGCCGATGCGTTCGTCCACGCGGAACGTTCGTGTGACACTCGGCCGGCCCTTGATCAATTCCGATGTCAATTCCCCGTTCTTCGTCCCTCTCGGACTGCTCTGCATCGCCTCGCCCCTGAGGACGCACGGGCATCCGACCGTCGTCGTGGACCTGGAGTACGAGCACCGGATCGGTGCCTTCGAACCCGGTGACGACGACTGGCTGAGCCGGACCTGCGCCCGCCTGCTCGCCGCCGACCCCGACGTCCTCGGCCTCACCTGTCTCGCCGACACCCTCCCGGCATGCCTGCTCATCGGGCGGGAGGTCAAGCGGCTGCGGCCCGGTGTCACGGTGGTCCTCGGCGGACCGGGGACCTTCGGGGTCTTCCCCGACGCCCTCCCGCGCTTCGCCGACTGCGTGGACTACGTGTGCCGCGGTGAGGGAGAGCTCGCGATCACCGCGCTCGCGGACGCCCTGGCCGACGGGTCGGACCCGTCCGCGGTACGCGGCTTCTGGTCGTGCGATGACGGCCGGGCCGTCTCCTGCGGGCCCCAGCCGACCACCAACCTGAACCTCGTGCCGATGCCCGCGTACGACGCGGTCCCGATGGGCGACTACATCCGGCTGTCGACCCCGCACATCTTCGACGTGCACATCGGCTCCGGGTGTACCTACTCGTGCAAGTTCTGCATGACGTCGACGTTCTGGGACCGCGACTTCCGGATCAAGGACCCCGCGGTCATCCTCGACGAGCTGCGCTTCCTGCACCGCACCCATGGCGTGACGCAGTTCAACTTCCTGCACGACAACTTCGCCAACAAGCGCACGTACCTCGACGAGTTCGTGTCGTATTTCGCCGAGCACAACGACATGTTCGAATGGGGCTGCGCGGTCCGGCCCGACAACGTCAACCCGTCCCTGCTGCGGCGCATGGCCGACGCGGGATGCTTCAACATCTTCTGCGGCACGGACGCGGGGTCGGAGAAGATCCTCAAGAGCATGCTGAAGATGCCCTCGACGAAACGGACCTACGAGTTCTTCCGGTCCGCACAGGAAGTCGGAATCCAGTTCGAGACGAACACGATCGTGGGATATCCGGACGAGAGCGCCGAAGACCTCGAGAAGTCACTGGAGGTCGTCTTCGACGCCATCGCCCATGGCGCGGTCAACAGTGACCTCAGTGTGCTCCAGCCACTTCCCGGCGCGGAGATCACGGACGAGTACCGGGCCGAACTCGAACCACTCGCATACGGTCTCGACACCATGGGCACATTCCTCCCGCCGGACGTCCGAGCCCTCATCGGGGAGGAATCCGCGATCTTCACCGGATTCAGCTTCATTCGCAGCGGAAATCGGGAGTACGGCTACTACCAGGACGTGTTGCGCCTCTCGCGCTACTTCACACGCCGCTATTACCACCTGCTGCGCTTCCTCAAGCAGGGCGCGGGACTCACCTACGTCGCCTGCATCGACGCCCTGCTCGAACGGGCCCCGCTGCCCGTCGAGGAAGCGCTCCCCGAGCTCCTGGCGCACCTGGAGGGCGCACCCGCGCGCGCCGCCGGGGCGCTGTTCACCTACGACTCGATGCTCGCCCAGTTCCGGGGCGACGAGGTCGAGGAGGAGCTCGTCAACGTGTACCGGCGGCCCGCCACCGTGGGTGAGAAGCCGCACTTCCTGATCGCGGACCTCGACGTCGACGTCGTCACGATGATCTCCGACCCGCGCGAGATCACCTGGAAGCCGGAGCTGAGCCGCCCGACCGTCGTGGTCGTGTACCGCGCCAGTGAGGCGGAGGTGTCGACCCTGCGGCTGACCCCGGCGCAGGCCACGGCGTTCAGGGCCCTCATGCCGCGCGACCGGGACGGGCGCGAAGCCCTCCTCGCGCGGGTGGCCCCTGGCCGGGCGCGCGAGGTCGCGACGGCGGTGGCGGGGTGGTGTGCCCGGATCGACGCCTCGCCGGACGCGCCCGAACGGACTCCCCGGGCGGCCGACAGCCCCCTCCTGACCACGTGGGGGTGACCCGCCCCGTCGTCGTCGAGGTGGACGACGACCCGATCCGCTGGCACGGGCCCACGGGAGGCGACTACCTGAGCCGCTGGTTCGCCGCGGCGAGCCAGCACAGCCGGCTCGACCTCGTACGGGTCGCGGACGACGGGCTCAGCCAGCACTACCGGGTCCGGTCGGGCGCCTCCTTCTCCGACGGGAGCCCGGTACGGGCGCGCGACCACGCCCGGGCGATCCGGACGGCGCTGACGGTTCCGTCGCTCCAGCGGTTCCTGCTCGGCATCCGCGCGGTCCGCACCTCGCACGACGCACTCGTCCTCGAGCTCCGCCGCCGCGCACCGCACCTTCCCCGCCTGCTCCGGAGCGTCGATCTCGCTCCGGTCCCACCGTGCGGGCAGCTGTCCTCCGGGGCGTACGAGCGTGCCGTGCGCACCGCCGACGACGAGTACCGGCTCGAACCCGTCAGGGCCGGCACGCCACCGGTGCGGGTGCTCGTCCGCCGCGATCCGCACGGCGCCCCGGACCGTTTCCGGCGCGGCGAGGTCGACGTGACGTGCGCGACGGCGTTTCCGCTCGACCGCGTCCCGGACTTCGCGGGCAGCCGGGTGTTCCACACGGCACCGACCGGGATCGAGATGCGGCTGGAGGTCACCCCGGGCGGTCCCTCGGCGGTCGGGGACGCCGAGTTCCGCCGCCGGCTCCTCGGCGCGCTCCGCTACGACCGCCTCGTCGCGCGGTGCCGCAACGGGGTGGAAGCGGCGGCGCCCGACCATCACGTCGAGGCACCGCCCAGCACCGCCGGTTCCGGTGAACGGCTGCGCCTGGGGTACTGGGACTACTACCCGAACCTGATCGTGGCCGAAGAGGTCGCGGCCCAGCTGACCGGGAACCTCGGGGTCGAAGTCGAGCTGGTGCGCGCCGACTTCGTCTCGGGCTCGGCGCACTCCTGCGACCTGCTCCTCGCGTTGCGGGGCCCCCTCTTCGAGGATCCGCTCTGTGCTCTGGACCTGCTCGACCCGGCGCGCCGCGACCCCGTCCTCGCGCCGCTGCTGGACCGGCTGACCGAAGTCCCGGACGACGGCGGGGCGTACGAGGCGCTGCGGCGGGCGGTCCGCGAGCGGTGTCCGGTCCTGCCGCTCCTGCGTCTGCGCGGCCACTGGCTGCAGCGCGAGGCACTGTCGGGCCGGCCCTGGCCGCCGATGGGCGCCGTGCGCTTCCCCCGGTTCGGCTGGGGCGCCGGTCCGCCGTGAACACCGCGGCCCCTCTCTGATCCTCTCCGAATCCGCTCTGGATCCCCGTCGCACGGTGATCTCGCCACGAAGGAAGGCCCGGGATGGCTGACGGAACCGACCGCTACGTCCTCTCGCCCGCGGCGACCTGGTCCCGCGAGGGCGACGAGCTGCGCGTCTTCTCCGACGAGGTGCTGCTGGTCCGGCGCTGCCCCGGATCCGTCTTCGACTGGCTCGAAGCGGTCTCCGCCGAGCCGGCCGGCCTCCCGGCACCGCGCGGAAGCCGTGTGGACCCCGTCGTGCGTACGCTCCTGAGGCTCCGCCTCGTGGTCGCGCCGTTCGACCGTTCGTGGGAGTCGTCCGCCTGGCGGAACCAGGTCGAGTACTTCGCGGCCCTGGGCCTGGACGCCGGTGCGGCGCAGGACCGGCTGCGCGCGGCGCACGTGACCGTGCTCGGTGTCGGCGGCATCGGCGGGGCGGTGCTGGCCGAGATCGCGGGTGCGGGCGTGGGCGGGCTCACCCTGGTGGACGGCGACCGGGTCGCGCTGGAGAACCTGAACCGCCAGTACCTCTACCGGCGTTGCGACGTCGGGCGGCCCAAGGTCGACGTGGCGGGCGAGTGGGTGCGTGAGCGGCTGCCGGACGCGGAGCCGGCCGCCGTCATGGAAACCATCACGACCAGCGGGGCGTTGGCGCCGCACCTGCGCGAAGGCGGGTTCCTGGTGGTGGCGGCCGACCGTCCCGCGTCGCTGCCTGACCTGTGCGCCGAAGCCTGCCTGGAGCGCGGGGCCTCGATGATCACGGGAGGCTGCGGGCTGCGCGTCGGGGCGAGCGGCCCGCTGGTCCGGCCCGCCGACGTCCCGGCCTTCCTCGCGTCCCGCCAGGAGGCGAGGAAGGCGGCGGCCGGAGCCGCCGCCACACCGATGGCGGCCTCGTTCGGCCCGGTCAACACCCTGGTGGGCGCGACGATGGGCCGCGACCTCATCTTCGGCATCCTCGGCGTGGGCGCCCGGACGACCGCGCACCGGGTCGACCTGCTGGGGACGGTGCTGGCCTGAGGGGCGACCGGGCCGCGGTCAGCCGAGGCCGGCGAGGTCCTGGCGGACCTTCTGGGCGAGGGCGGGCGGCAGTTTGCCGTAGCCGCTCTGGACGGCTCCGTCGCCCTCGGCCACGACGGAGCCGAGGAAGGGGCGCGTACGGGCCAGGGCGGGGCCGTCGTTGCCCTTGTCGCACAGGACGGCGTAGCCGATCTGCGTGATCGGGTAGGCCCCCGCGGCCTTGGTGGTGAAGTCCGGCTCCAGGGCGAGATCGGCCCCGCTGCCCGTGATCCGGGCGGCGGCCACGGCCTTGGTGGCCGACTCCGTGCCGACGTCCACCGGCTCGGGCGCGCCGGTCGCCAGCCGGACGGTGGTCAGACCTGCGGCCTGGCCGGCGAACCAGGTGAACGAGACGGCCCCGGCCGTCTGCTTGACCGCCTGGGGCACGAGCGTGCTCGTCACGCCCCGCCCTCCGTCGACCGGCGCCAGCGAGGACTTGGGGTCGCTCCCCCAGCCGGTGGGGGCGGCCTTCGAGAGGTACTGGGTGAAGGCCAGCGTCGTGCTGGACTCGTCGGTCGGGGTCACCACCTGGATCACCGTGTCGGGCAGCAGCCGTCCGGGGTTGACGGCCGTGATCTGCGGATCGTTCCAGCGGGTGATCCGGCCGCGGAAGATCCCGGCGAGGGTGGGCGCGTCCAGGGTGAGCGAGTCCACGCCCGGCAGGTTGACGACGACGGCCACGGGCAGCACGCCGAGCGGCAGGTGGACCGCTCTGCCGCCGGGGCAGCGGGCGGCGACGGACTCGGCCTGTGCCGCCGTCAGGGTCCGGTCGACCACGGCGAAGTCGGCCGAGCCGGTGCTGAACTGCTGGACCGCGGCGCCGGATCCGGTGGCGGCGTAGTTCGTCCGGGCGCCGGGGCAGGCCGTCTGGTAGCCGGCCGACCAGTGGTCCATGGCCACCTTGAAGGAACCGGCCCCGGCGGCGTTGACGGCCCCGTCGGGCCCGCAGGCGGGGGCGCTCGCCCCGGGACCCGCCGCGCCGGATGCCGCCGCGGAGCCACCGCCCCCCTTGCCGTCGTCCCGCAGCCCCTGCCAGGCCGCGATCCCGCCGGTCCCGAGCGCCAGCACGACCGCCACGGCCACGGCGACCCGGATCCGCTGCCTGCGCGGGGGCACTTCGGCTTCCGGCCACGACCGGGCGGCGCGATGCTCCTGATCCCTCGCGGGCTCGTCCGGCACGGGCGGCGGAGCGGCGGTGACCGTGGGCGGGGGCCCGAAGACACCGTCCGGCGCCGAGGCCACGCCGACCTCCGGGGCCGGGGCCGGGGCGGCGCGGACCGCGGGTGCGGAGGCGCCGGCCCCGCCCGTCGCGGGATGCCGGGCCGCCAGGAGGGTCAGCAGGGCGGCGGCCGTGGGGCGGTCCGCCGGCTCCTTGGCCAGGCAGGACTCGACCAGGGGAAGCAGCTCCGGGGGCAGGTCCGTCAGGTCCGGGGCCTCGTTGACCACCTGGACACCCACGGCGAAGAAGCTGTCGCCGCGGAACGGGACGTGCCCGGTGGCCGCGTGGACCAGGACCGACCCGAGGGCGAACACGTCCGCGGCGGGGCCCACGTCGCCGTCCAGGAACTGCTCCGGCGCCATGAACGGCGGCGTGCCGATCGCCGACCCGGTCCCGGTCAGGGCCGTCGCCCCGGCCCCGGTCACGGCCCGCGCGATGCCGAAGTCGATGACCCGCGGCCCGTCGTGCGCGAGCAGCACGTTGCCCGGCTTGAGGTCCCGGTGCACCAGCCCCACCCGGTGGATGTCCCGCAGCGCCTCGACCAGCCCGGCCGCGAGCTGCCACACCTCGGCGGCCGGCAAGGGCCCCTGCCCGTCGATCCGTTCGGCCAGCGAGTCTCCCGCAACGAACAGGGTGGCCAGCCACGGCGGCTCCGCGTCGGGGTCCGCGTCCACCACCGGCGCGGTGAACGCCCCGCTCACCTGCCGGGCGGCCGCGACCTCCCGGCGGAACCGCTCCCGGAACGCGGGGTCACCGGCCAGATCGGGCCGGACCACCTTGACGGCGACCTGCCGCCCGGACACCGACTGGGCACGGTAGACCACTCCCATCCCGCCGGCTCCGAGCCTGTCCGTCAGCCGGTATCCGCCGACCGTGTGCGGATCGCCGTTCCGCAGCGTCACGTGCCCAACCCCCGTCTGGCGTACCGACCGGGATCACTGTAGCGCCCGGCTCTCGACGTGCAGCGCGATCTTCCGACACTGCGGGGGGGGACGGGGTCCCTTCACCAGGCCAGCGGTTCGCCCTTCCGGAAGAAGCCGCCGCTGGGACCGGAGTCGGGAAGGGTGGCGGCCCAGACCACACCGGCGGCGCCCTGGTCGACCGGGTCGCCGCCCGGGCCGCCCATGTCGGTGGCGATCCAGCCCGGGCAGACGGCGTTCACCAGGATCCCCTCGGCGCGCAGTTCGTCGGCGAGCTTGCGGGTCAGGGCGTTGAGGGCGGCCTTCGAGACGCCGTAGGCGGGAGTGCCGCCGGACATCCCTTCCAAGGAGCCGGATTCGCTGGAGACGTTCACCACGCGGGGGTGGGGTGAGCGGCGCAGCAGCGGCAAGAACGCCTGCGTGGTGCGCCAGGCGCCGAAGAGGTTGGTCTCCAGGGTCCGGCGGACCTCGTCGAGATCGACGGAAACGGCTCGCCGGGCGGTGTCATAATTAACGGCCGCGTTGTTGACGAGGACGTCGAGACGCCCGAACTCCTCTTCCACGCGGCGGGCGAGGGCGCGGACGTGGTCGGCGTCGGTCACGTCCAGCCGGCACGGCAGCAGCCTGCCCGGCCGTCCGGGAGCCAGATCGGCGACGGCCCGTTCGGCGTCCTCCGGCCGACGGGCGGACAGCAGGACGGTGTGACCGAGTCCGGCGAGCTGACGCGCGGTTTCCCGGCCGATACCCCTGTTGCCACCCGTGACCAGCGATACCGGCGCTGCGGTGCTCATGCTCTCTCCTTGCGCGGACGATCCGAAGCCGCTCGGCACGTTACGCAGCCGCACCGCACAGCGGCATCGGGCCGGGGGCGCAGACGGGCTGAGCCCTTGGTCCTAGGGCCTGTTGCGAAAGGGATCAAGGGAGGGGGCTTCCTTCGGGAAGCCTCAGGTTTCCCAGCCCTGTGACAGCCCGAGATGACCTGACTGCAAGGCTTCGCGCTGGGTGGTGACCCAAAGCTCCACTTCGTCGGTGGAGTCCGCGACAGCCCGGTCCGTGGTGTCGACCAGATGTGTGGACCATCGACGGTCGGCGGCGGTCCAGTCGGTCCAGCGGTTCCAGGCCATCTCGGACCAGCTGTCATCGGTGATGACGTCGGTCCGGTACCGGGGGTCCTGGGCGTGCTCGCGGTGCCAGCCGGCCCAGCCGAGGAAGGAGTCGACAGCCGGTGTGTCCCACCGGTCCGGATCGCGTTCGGTGAGCCTGCGGCGCCGGACCGGGTCGGACACGTCGAGCAGACACACCGCGATTCCCTCCAGCAGCGGCGCCGAAGGAACGGCCAGGACTTCACCGAGCGGGGATTGTCCGGTCAGGAGCAGGTCGAGTCCGCGCCGCTGGTACTCCAGCGCACGGCGCACCCACATCTCGGTCGTGCGGTTGCGCCAGATCCGGTCCGCGCCGTCCGGAACACCGAGTTCGTCGAAGTCGTGCACGACGAGCCCGTGCAGACGTTCACCCATGGCATGGGCGATGGTGGTCTTACCCGAGCAACTGGAACCCGTCAGTTTGAGCAGCACCTGGCCAGAGTGGCAGATCACCCTTGGGCATACCATGCCTTTTCGGGCTGTCCTGGGCTCCGCGCCGGCCTGGTCACAGCCATTCGTTGATGGCGGCGACCAGTACTGCCGCTTCGTAGCGGACGGCGAGTTTGTCGTACCTGGTGGCGACGGCCCCGCGTCTCTTGAGTCGGTTGATCCCGCACTCGACCGCGTGGCGTTGCTTGTAGTCGTCCTTGTCGAACTTCGGCGGCCGCCCGCCGAGCCGGGCCCACTGGCCATTCGTCAGATCTCCACGTCCCACAACGCGTGATCATGAACGAACAAGAGTTTTCGCAGCAGACCCCAGCCCTATAGGTCCACCATCAGCACCACGCGGTCGGCCGCGGGATCGAACCCCAGCACCGGCTTCCCGCAGTCACCCTCGGCGGTCATGACCACCTGCTTGCCGAGCCGGCGACCCACCGCGGCGAGGAACCCGCACAGGACGTCCACTCCCCCCTGTCCCTGGAGTTCGCGGAGGTCGACGTCGAAGTCGATCTCCTCGGCCGACATCGGACGGAAGATCGTCAGCACGTCCGGGACCGGCCAGACCCGCAGCTCGACGGTGTCCGCATCAGCGGGCCGCTCCAGCACCTCCGCCGCGGATGGCAGCGGAACCGCGGCGCCGCCCTCCCGGTACTCCCACCTCCATCCGCCCGACCGGACCAGGTCGAACACGGCCTGCCAGTCCTCGACCGAGGCGGCTTGCACACACCCGTCCGGCAGAGCACCCATCAGGTCGGGGTCGAAGAGGCTCCTGACGTCGTCCCACAGCAGATCCGGCATGGTCCCCATGCTGCCAGGCCGGCCCGGCTCGCACGCGGCGTCCCTGAACGTCGCCGCCGGGGCTTCGAGGAGGCGCCTACGCCTCGACGGCCACGGGGCCGGTCGTGGTGGGTTCGGCGTTGCGGCGGGTTTTGGACCAGCCGGTGCGGCCCCGGAGGATGCGGACGAAGGCGCGGGCCGAGGCCGGGAAGAGGTGGTAGGCGTACAGCCACAGGGCCAGGCCCCACAGCAGCGCCCGGCCGCGCGAGGTGTCCGGGGCGAAGTCCCGGCGGTAGACCGGGCCCCAGAGGAGGAACGGGACGACCGACAGCACCGCCAGGCACAGGGCCAGGGGCCACCAGGCGAGGGCGCCCGCGAACCCGTGCAGGGCGAGGACCGCCAGCAGGACCGCCGACAGCACCAGGGAGAAGAGGTGCGCCAGCGGCTGGCCGAAGGTGTACAGGGTCTCCAGGACGCCTCCGCCGGTGTAGTGGCGCGAGGAGAGGATGCGCGGGGCGTAGCGGGCGCACTGGAGGTTGCCCTGGGCCCAGCGGGTGCGCTGGGTGAGCAGGCGCCGTGCGTGCGGCAGGCCTTCCTGGGAGACCCAGGTGTCGGCGACGTGCCGGACCCGGTCGCCGGTGAGGATCATGTGGAGGCCGAGTTCGTAGTCCTCCAGCAGGGCCCCCTCGCGCCAGGGGCGGCGCTCGGCCTCGGCGATCCGGTCCAGTGCGGACAGCCGGGTGAACTGGCCGTTCCCGCCGAGGCCCACCGAGCCGGTGCGGGTGCGCAGGAGCTGCATGCCGGCGTTGGAGACGGCGAACTCCATGTCCTGGACGCGGACCAGCAGGCGGGCGAGGGCGTTCGCGCAGCGGCCGCGACCGGGCAGCGGGCGCGGGTCGTCCACGTTGCGCATCCGGACGCCGACCTGCACTCCCCCGGTCTCCGGGTCACCGAATCCGCCGGGCCCGCCGACCATCGCGGGGGCCGCCCGGTCGAGGCGGCCGTCGGCGTCGATCACGCAGACGACCACCCGGTCCCGGTCGGCGGCGGGTCCGAGCGCGCCGCCCAGCTCCCGGTAGGCGGCGTTGAGCGCGGCGCCCTTGCCGGTGCGGGCCTCGGGCCGCACGCGGCTCACCAGGTGCACCCGCGCGTCGTCCGCGGCGAACGCGGCGACGATCGCGCCGGTGCGGTCGTCGCTGGCGTCGTCGACCACCCAGACGTCGGCGTAAGGGAAGTCGGCGCGGAGCCGGGCGACGGTCGTGGCGATCACGGCCTCCTCGTCCCGGCAGGGGACGAAGAAGTGCCAGTCGAACGCGGCCGGGTCGCCGGGCTCGGTCCGCGCGCGGTTGCGGTAGGCGTGGCGGGAGCCGGCGGCGTAGACGAGGAATCCGGCGAGGAGGAGGAGGGGGAAGAGGAACAGGAGGAGGTGGTGGTCGGTGTGCGGCACGGGGCGTTCCTCAGGCGGCGACGGGGCGGGCGGAGGCCGCGCCGGAGGTGGGAGCGGCGGCAGAGGCGGGGGCCCCGCCGGTGTCGGAGGCGGGGGCAGAGGCGGAGGCCGCGCCGGTGCCGGTGCCGGAGGCGGGGGTCGGAACGGTGCCGGGGACGGGCATGCGGGTCAGCAGGCCGGCGATGCGGCGGGAGGCGAGGCCGTCGCCGAACGGGCTGGGCAGCGCGGCCAGCCGTTCCCGCAGGGCCGCGCCGTGGCTCAGGCGCTCGCGGGCGGCGGCCCCGAGCTGCGCGCCGGGGCGCACCAGGACGGCGAAGTCGGCCATGGCCTCGGGGCGCTCGGTGGAGTTGCGGACCACGACCAGCGGGCGGCCCAGGACGGTCGTCTCCTCCTGCACCCCGCCGGAGTCGGACACGAGCAGGGCGGCGTGGCGGGCCAGCCCGAGGAACTCGGCGTAACCGAGGGGGCTGGTGACCACGAGGCCGTCCAGGAGCGCCGCGAGGCCGGCGGCCTCGATCCGGGCCCGGGTGCGGGGGTGGAGGGGCAGGACGACGGGGAGGGTCCGCGCGAGGGCGGCCAGCTCGTCGAGGACGGCGCGCAGGGCTGCGGGGTCGTCGGTGTTCTCGGGGCGGTGCACGGTGGCCAGGACGTAGCCGTCCGGGGCGACTCCGAGCGGGGCGAGGAGGGCCTGGCGCTCCCGCGCGCCGGGCAGGTGGGCGCGCACGGCCTCGACCACGGTGTTGCCGGTGAGCTGGATGCGGTCGGCGGGCACGCCCTCGGCGAGGAGGTTGTCGCGGTTGGCGGGGGTGGCCGCGCACAGCACGTCGGCGAGCCGGTCGATCAGCACCCGGTTGTGCTCCTCCGGCATGGCCCGGTCGTGGCTGCGCAGCCCGGCCTCCACGTGGAGGAGGGGCAGGTCGCGGGCGTTGGCGGCGAGGGCGCCGGCCAGGGCGGCGTTGGTGTCGCCCTGGACCACGACCGCGCGGGGCCGGTCGCGGGTGAACAGGTCGTCCAGCTGGGCGAGGGCCGCCGAGATCTGCACGGCGCGCGGCCGTCCGCCGATGCCCGTGAGGTACGTGGGCTCGGGCAGGCCGAGCTCGGTCAGGAAGCGGCCGGACATGTCCTCGTCGAAGTGCTGTCCGGTGTGCACGAGCCGCGCGGCGGGGCCGAGGAGGCGGCTCAGCTCGGTCAGCTTCACCAGTTCGGGGCGGGTCCCGAGGACGAGGGCGATGCTGCGCGGGGGCGGGGCGGTCATGCGGGAGGTCCTTGCGGCCGGAGGCGTACGGAGGGCATCCGGGGAGCGTCCGGGGCGACGGTTGCGCCGCGCCCGGGTCGCCGGTTGCCGGACGGTTGCGATCACGGCCGGTTCGGCAGGTCGGGACTTTCGGCCCGGTCGGTACGGGGGTCCGTGGTCCCGCGCGGGGCGGGCCCTTGGTCCCGGCCCTGTGCCGGGCCGGGGAGCGGAGCCGGAGGGCCGGGGCCCGTCGCGGCGGAGCCGGACAGCCGGGGCCGTCGGGGCGGAGCCCGAGAACCAGGACCCATCGCGGCGGAGCCCGAGAACCAGAGCCCATCGCGGCGGAGCCCGAGAACCAGAGCCCATCGCGGCGGAGCCCGAGAACCGGGACCCGTCGCGGCGGAGCCCGACAGCCGGGACCCGTCGCGGCGCGGCGATCAGGTGGTGGGGTTGCGGCCTTCGCCCCGGTAGCGGTAGCCGAGCCCGCGGACCGCTTCGATGACGTCGTGGGAGTCCCGGCCGCCGGCCTGCTGGAGTTTGCGCCGCACCCGCAGGACGGCGAACTTGACCCGCTCCCGGCCCACGCCCGCCGGGCCGTCCCAGACCTGGACGAGCAGCTGGTCCGTGGTGACGACCCGGCCCCGGTTGCGCACGAGGGTCTGGATCAGCCGGTACTCGATGTCGCTCAGGCGGACTTCCACACCGTGCCAGAGGGCGGTGCGGCGCTCGGGCACCAGGTGGAGCGCGGTGTCCAGCCGGTCCGCGGCCCAGCCCGCGGGCCGGGAGCGGCGCAGGAGGGCCTCGATGCGGGCGAGGAGTTCCTCCTGCCCGAAGGGCTTGGGGAGGTAGTCGTCGGCGCCGGCGCGCAGCCCCCGGACCCGGTCCGCCTCCGCGCCGCGGGCGGTGAGGAGGAGCACGGGGAGGTCGGTGAGGTCCCGGGTGCGTTCCAGGACCTGCCAGCCGTCGAGTTCCGGCAGGCCGATGTCGAGGACCATCAGGTCGGGGCGGTCGGCGAACAGGCGGCGCAGGGCCTCCCGGCCGTCGGGGGCGTGCAGGACCTCGTGGCCGGCCCTGCCGAGGAGGGCGCGCAGGGCGGTGGCGAGGTCTGCGTCGTCCTCGACGAGGAGGATGCGGGTCACGGGGCGGCGGCCTGCGGGTCGGCGCCGGGCACGGACGGGCCGGGGGCCGGGCCGGCGACGGGCAGCCGGACGGTGAACACCGCGCCGCCCTGCGGGCCCGGGGCGTCGGCGACGGTCAGGTCGCCGCCGTGGCGGCGTACGATGTCGCGGCTCAGGGCCAGGCCGAGGCCGGTGCCGGCGAATCCGCCGCGTTCCGCGTTGGGGGCCCGGAAGAATCCGGAGAAGATCTCCTCTCGGTACTCCTGGGGGACGCCGATGCCGGTGTCGGCCACGTCGACGCTCCAGTGGCCGTCGTCGACGGCCGAGGTCACGGTGACCGTGCCGCCGGGCGGGGTGAACTTGGCGGCGTTCTCCAGCAGGTTGGCGAGGACGTTCACGAGCCGCAGCTCGTCGCCGTGCAGCGGCGGGCCGGGGGCCGGGGCGAGGACCACGAACACTCCGGCGGCCGCGGTGTCCCCGATCCGGTCCAGGACCGCGTGGGTGAGCATGCGCGGTACGTCGACCGGACCGAACTCCAGGCGCAGCTCGGGGGCGCGCACGACGGCGGTCTCCATCAGGGTGGCGATCACGCGTTCCATGCGGCGGGCGTTGCGGTGGACGGCGTCGAGGAACTCGCGCTGTTCCGGTCCGAGGGGTCCGGAGACCGGGTCGGCGAGCAGTTCGCAGAAGCTGATGACGGAGGCGAGCGGGGTGCGCAGGCTGTGGGAGGCGTGCGCGAGGAACTCGTTGCGCTGGCGGGCCAGTTCGGCGAGGGTCCGGTTGTCCCGTTCGAGGGCGTGCTCGCGGCGTTTGTCCTCGGTGACGTCCTCGGCGGTCCACAGGGAGCCGAGCAGGTTGCGTGCGTCGTCGTAGAGGGGTTCCACGTCCCGGCGGATGGTCCGGCCGTCGGCGAGGCGGATCTCGGCGGCGCGGTGGACTCGGCGGGCGGCGATCGCGTGGGCCGTGTCGCCGGCCCACGCGGGGCTCTCGGCGAAGGTGGCGCAGACCGCGTCCACGACGGGGCCGAGCGGGGCGCCGGGACCGTGGGCGACGCCGGCGGCGTCGAGGGCGAACATGTCGGTGAAACGGCGGTTGACCGCGATCACCCGCTCGTCCCCGCCCTGGACGATGGCGGCGCGCGGCAAGGCCTCCAGGACGGCCTGGACCTGAGCCGGGGCGTTGTGCACGGGCTCACCGTACGCGGTGGCCGCTGCCGCGGCGGTGAGGACATGCGCTGCCGCGCACCGCCACGGCCCGGCCGGTGGGCGCGTCCGGGAGCGCGGTCGGTGGCGGCGGGGTTCCCGGCGCAGTACGTCGCGGGCCTTGGTCTGGTCCCGGCGTCCGGCCCGACCGGTTCCGGTGATGTGGAAGACGTACGTCGGCGGTCGGCCAGGCCAGGCCAGGCGCAGGAGGGTGGCCGACATGCCCCGCCGGCCGGTGGCGGCGTGGCAGACCTGTTCGGCGAGGCGTTTGGTCCGGCCGTACAGGTCGGTGGCGTCGCGGAAGCGGTCTCGTCGAGGTGGCGGGTGGTGACGTCGCCGTGGACGGAGAGGCTGGTGAGGTGCACGGAGGTGGCGTCGGCTTCGAAGGCGCCTGCCGCGTCGGCCGGTTGGTCGCCGGTGGGGTGGGCGAGGGCGGTGTGCGGGACGGCGCCGACGCCGACCGTGGCGGCGGTGAGCGCGGCCGGGTGGGTGGCCGGGTGCCGTGGGGGCGCCGGGGCGGGGGCGAGGGCGGTGACCTCGTGGCGGGTGGCGAGGGCGGGCAGGATCCGACCGGCGGCGTGGCCGCTGCCGCCGATGACCGGAACGCGCGTGCGGCCCCGCCGACAGGGGGCAGGCCCGGCCGCGCCCGCTCACCGGGCACCGGCCGGAGCACCTCCCGTAAATGGCTGGCAGGTGCATGACGACCCGGTGGGATCCGGCGGTACCGTCCAAGTGCTCCGGAGGGCGGCCTCCCGAACGCCCGTGCCACCAGCGGGCGGTGGCGGCGCCTCCGGCGCCCCGGCTCCGCCCCAGGGGCCGGGCCCCCACACACGAAGGGCACCACCATGTCCCTGGGCACCTGGCTGAAGGCCGCGACCCCCGCCGCCGCGCTGGTCCTCGCCGCGGCGACCGCCGCAACCGCCGCACCCGCGGCCACGGCCACGGCGATACCCGGAGCCGCCGCCGCGACGGTGACGCTCCGATACGACGACAGCCGCGCCGGCGGCTGGGAGGCCGCCATCGCGGCCGGGGTCGCCTCCTGGAACGCGAACGTCGGCAACGTACGCCTGGTCAAGGCAGCCCCCGGCGTCCGGGCCGAGATCGTCATCGTGGCCACCACCGGCTGGCCGCAGGCCACCCTCGGACCGGTCCGCCCGGGGCGGCAGGTGCGGGTCGAACTCGGCGCGCAGGCCGTCGACGACGGGTACGACAAGACGCGCATCGCGGCGCACGAGCTGGGCCACAGCCTGGGCCTGCCGGACACCAAGCCGGGACCATGCACCCAACTGATGTCCGGATCCAGCGCCGGAACGGCCTGCACCAACGCCGTACCGGACGCCGCGGAGCGCGCCCGCGTCCAGAACGCCTACGCGAACGGGCTGGGGGCGGCCGTGCCGGCCGACGGCCGGGTCCTCGTCGACGCCCCCTGACAGCCGGTCGCCCGTGCCGGAACCCGACGGGTGGGTGACGCGTTGGGAAGTCGGGTATCGGGTATCGGGTGTCGGGCGCTGGACTCGGGAGATCGGTGACCGGGGTGTCGGACGTGGTGCGGGAGTCGGCTCTGGCCGGCCGGGTGGTGCTGTGGGAGGAGTCCGCCCGTGACGGCGCGCAGGCCAAGACCCTGATGTCCGCGGACTTCCGGGTACGTCTGGCCCGCGAGACGGGCGCGGTCTTCGGCACGGACGGGCCGCGCCACGTGGTGTTCGCCGCGGGGTTCCCCGCGGTCTGCGCCGAGGAGTACGAGGCCGTGCGACGGGTCGCCGCCGAGGCGGAGGGCGCCGTCAGCGTCGCCGCCGTGTGCCGGGGCTCCCGCCGGGACGTGGAGCAGGCCGTGGCCTCCGTACGGGGCAGCGGGCACGCGCGGGTGATGGTGGTGGTCCCGGCGTCCGAGCCGATGGCGCGGGTGATGCTCCACCGGACCGCCGCCGAGGCCCTGAGGGCGGCGGCCGACCTCGTGAAGCTGGCCCGGGACGCGGACGACTCGGTGGCGGTGGACGTCTGCCTGGCGGACGCCTCCCGCGCCGACCGCTCCCTCATGGGCCACCACGCCCGTGCCCTCACCGAGACCGGGGCGGGAGTGGTGCTGCTGGCCGACACCGTCGGCGTACAACTCCCCCGGGCGTGCCGCGACATGTTCGGCGCGGTGCGGGCGGCGGCCGGCGCCGACGTGGTGCTCGCCTCCCACCTGCACAACGACCTCGGACTCGGGTTGGCGAACACGCTCCAGGCGCTGGACGCCGGAGTCCGGGTGGTGTCGGCTTCGTGGCTGGGCATCGCCGAGCGGGCCGGGATGGTCGCCACCGAGCAGTTGCTGTTCCTCCTCGCGCGGCACGCCCGCGAACTCCTCGGAGCCGGGCCGGGGCCGTGGTGGACGGCCCCCGACCTGACCCGGCTGCCCGGCATCACGCGGCGGGTCGCCGCGGAGACGGGGGTCCCGCTCAGCGTGACCACCCCGATCGTCGGGACCGGTGTGGGCACGATCTCCACCGGAACCCCCTTCGTCCACCCCGGGTTGTTCCAGCCGTACGATCCGGCGGAGGTACTGGGCATCGAGCCGGAGGTGCTGCTGACCCACCTGGCCAGCGCCCGCGTCGTGACGGCCGTCGCCGCCCGCCTCGGGCACCGGCTCGATCCCGGCCAGGCCCGGGCGGCCATGGCCTGGGCCAAGTCCCGTGCCTTCCGCACCGGGAGGGCCGTCATCGACGACACCACGTTCGCCGCCTACCTCGACGGCCTCGCCCACACCCCCGGGAGCAGCCCGTGAACGCCCCGGCCGGCCGTCGGCCCGTATCCCTGCCGGAAGCCGCACGGGCCCTGCGCGACGGCGCCGCCGTCGTGCTCCCCAACCCCGCCCCGCTCACCCACGTGGTCACCTCCCGGCTCCCGTACGCCGTCAACGAGGCCAAGGGGCGCCCCGCCGGGCAGCCCGTCGCCCTGTGGGCCCACCACCCCGACACCGTCAGCGCCCTCGACGGGATCTGGCGGCTGCCGACGGGCCCGGCGGCGATGGCCCGGCGGCTGCTCGCCGAGGAGCACCTCACCGTCCTGGTACCGGTGCGCGAGGACGCCGACCCGCCCGGCTGGGCGGCGCCGGCGGTCAAGGACGGCTGGATGCTGATCTTCGGCGCCCGCTGGGCGCCCCTGCGGCCCCTGCTCGACGCGCACCCCATGCTCTACGTGAGCAGCGCCAACCGCACCGGCCACGCCCCGGCGGCGAGCACCGCCGACGCCCTCGCCACGTTCCCCGCCGGCGTCCCCGTCCTCGGGCCGCCCGTCCCGGAGCCCGGCGCAGCGGCCCGCAGGGCCACCACCACCATCCGCGTCCATGCCGACGGCCACCTCGACCACCACCGTCCCGGAGCCCAGGACCAGGACTTCCCCGGCCCCCGCCCCTACCTCCGGCACCTCCAGGACACGTACGGTCCCTGAGCCGGACGCGGCGGTCGGGCTACCCGTCCGTGCCGGTGCGCGGCGGGAAGGCGAGGCCGGTGGGGGTGTTGAGGCCGGCGGGGTTCAGCACGGTCTGGGTGCCGTTCGGCCGGAGGCGGAGCACCCGGTTGTCGAAGGCGTCGGCGACGTAGAGGCTGCCGCGGTGGTCGAGGGCCAGGCCGAGCGGGTCGTTCAGACCGGTGAAGGGCACGGTGGTCTGGGCGCCGCTCCCGGCCGCGATCTTCACCACGCGGTTGTTGCCGCTGTCGGAGACGTACAGGTCTCCGGTCGCGCTCAGGGCGAGCCCGGTGGGCTGGGAGAGCCCGACCGTGGGGACGGTGCTCTGGCCGCCCGCGGCGGACACCCTGACGACGCGGTCGTTGACGAAGTCGGAGATGTAGAGGTCCCCGCCGGGTGCCAGGGCCAGTCCCCAGGGGTGCAGCAGCCCGGTGGCCGGGACCGTGGTCTGGCCGCTGCCGTCGGCGGGCACCTTCACGACGCGGTCGTTGAAGCTGTCGGCGATGTAGACGTCGCCGGACGCGTCGACGGCGAGGCCCAGCGGACGCGAGAGCCCGTCGGCGGGGACGGTGACCTCTCCGCCCCCGTCCGGCAGCAGCCGCAGGACACGGTTGTTGCCGGTGTCGGCGACGTAGAGGCTGCCCGCCCGGTCCCATGCGAGACCGGTGGGGCGTACCAGGCCGTCGAGGACGAGTACGCTCTCGCCCCCGCCCCGGGTGGGCAGGGTGACCACGCGGTTGTCGCCGTAGTCGGACACGTACAGCCTCTGGCCGCTGTGCGGGTGGTGCGCGTCGTGCGGTTCGGCGGCGTCCGCGGTCTGCGCGGGCGACACGCACAGGAGCAGCAGTCCGGCGAGGGCGGAGCGCCCGATCACCCGCCGGCGGATCCGGCTCGTGGGGACCGGCGGTTCGTCTTCGTACGGCCTGACCGTGATGCGTTCCACGATTCACCCACCTGTTCCGTGACCGGCCGGCAGCCCTCCGTCGTGCCGGCCTGCTCCCGCCGACCCTAGGCAGCGGCTGCGGACGCCACGAGAGCCACGCCATCGACCTGGCCACGAGCCACTCCGATGCCCGGCTCCCGCCCCCGCCGGTACGCGCCGGCGCAGCCCCAGGCCGGCGGCCTGGGGCTGGTTGGCCTTCCTGGCCCGCTGCCGGTGGTCAGGCGTGCCGGTCCGCGGGGTGGTGGACGGGCTGGACCGACCAGGCCGGGGGTTCGTCGTCGCCCGATTCCTCGTCGCGCTCCGCGTCGGCGAAGGTCTCGTGGATCTTGCCCGGAGCGTGGTGGACCGGGGCGTAGACGGCGTAGAGCTGCAGGGGCTCGTCACCGGTGTTGGTGACGTTGTGCCAGGTGCCGGCGGGTACGAAGACCGCCCATCCGTCCTCGACCTCCTGGTCGAAGTCGAGGCGGTCCTTCGCACTGCCCATCTGCACGCGGCCGCGGCCCGCGTCGAGCCGGAGGAACTGGTCGGTCTCCGGGTGTGCCTCCAGGCCGATGTCCTCGCCCACCGGGATCGACATGAGGGTCAGCTGGAGGTACTTCCCGGACCAGGCGACCGAGCGGTAGTCGGTGTTCTCCAGCGTCGCCTGCTCAAGGTCGAAACTCTGGGGTTCGGGCCCGATGTCCTTGATGGTCATGCTTCTCTCCCGGTCGACGGAGGTGGTACGCGTTCGGGCGCGGTTTTCGCGCCGCGCCCACCCTTCCAGACTCACCGGGGTGTCGTGGCCCGACGCCAGTGACACTCGAGCGGGTCGGTCAGGACAGCTCGCGGACACCGAGCTGCTGCACGAACAGCAGGCTGTCGGCATTGGCCCAGTACTCGGCGAGCATGCCGTCCTCGACCCGCAGGGTGTCGGTTCCCGTGAAGCGGACCCGGTTGCCCACGGCGTCCTGTGAAGCGCCCGGGAAGCCTCCGGCGTACGTGCCTTCGGCGCTCCAACGGACCACCAGGAACTCGTCGGTGGCGATCGGGCCGACGGTGATCTCGAAGCTGAGGTCGCGCAGGATCGTGTGGATGCCCGCCACCCAGCCGTTGAGGCCCTCACGGCCGTGCACCGTGTCGTCGCCCGAGCCGGTGAGAGGAGCGGCGTGCGCGACGAAGTCAGGAGCGATGATCTTGTCGGTCAGGGACAGGTCGTTGTTCCACAGGGCCTTCCACGGCTCGGCGAGCAGGGCGTTGGAGGAAGCGGACATGGTGGATTCTCCTTCGAGATGGGGGTCGTTCGCAGGACGTGCGGGGTGGGTGCGGCGCGTGAGGAGCAGGGCGAGGAGGGCTGTCGAGGCCAGCACCGCGGCCGAGAGGGTGAACGCGGTCCGGTACCCGGCGGTGAGCGCCTCCGCCTGCGGTTCCCGTAGCGCGGCGTGGGTGGTGACCGAGCCGGCCAGGGTGGCGAGGGCGGCGAGTCCGACGGCGCCGCCGACCTGGCGGGTGGTGCTCACCAGTGCCCCGGCCAGGCCTGCGTCCTGTGGCGGAACGCCTTCGACGGCGAGGGCGGTGAGCTGGACGAAGGCGACGCCGAGACCGAGGCCGACCAGGACGACCGGGCCGAGGATGTCGGTGAGGTAGCCGCCGTCCGCCCTGATCCGGGACAGCCACAGCAGGCCGGGGGGCTCGGTGAGCAGGGC
>NZ_JBHVUQ010000041.1:0-21240 GCF_042884105.1 Streptomyces sp. NPDC058157 | reverse complement strand
CCTCCCCGACACGGCACTCCCGGCGCTGGCGGCCGCCGTCCGGGAGGAGGCCCCCGGTCACGGTCGCGGTGGCACCGAACCGGCGGGACAGGCGCGGCGCGAGCGCGGAGCCGTACATGTTCGCGGCGGCGAGTGGGAGCTGGCCCGCACCGGTGGCCAGGGGGCCTGATCCGAGGACCTGCTGCTGGTAGAGCGGGAGGAAGAAGAACAGGGCGATCCATACCGAACCCAGCAGGGCCATCAGCAGGTTGCCGGCGGCGACCCTGCCGGTGGTGAAGATCCTCGGCGGTATCAGGGCATCGGTCCGGCGCAGCTCGATGACGGCGAACGCCGCGAGCAGTGCGACGGCGGCGCCGAGGGCGGCGAGCACCCGGGTGTCCGTCCAGCCGGCGCCGCGTGCGGTGGTCAGGGCCCAGACCAGGCAGGTCAGGGCGAGGGTGACGGTGGTGGTGCCCAGCAGGTCGAACCGTCCTCGCCGGCGTCCGGCCGAGACCGGTACGAGAACGGCGACGGCGGCCAGGACCAGGGCCGATCCGAGTGCGACGGTGTGGAAGATCCACGGCCAGCCCCACGCCTGGGTCAGCACACCGCCCAGCAGGACGCCGCCCGCGCCGCCCGCGCCGGAGACCGCTCCCCACACGCCGAGCGCCTTGCCGCGTCCGGTGCCGGAAGGGAACTGCTCCAGCGCCAGGGCGAGCGCGGCCGGGGCGGTGGCCGCGGCGCCGGCCCCCTGGGCGGCTCGGGCCACGATCAGCACGCCCGGGGTGGCGGCCAGTCCTGCCGCCAGTGAGGCCCCGGCGAACAGGGACAGGCCCGCAATGAGTACCCGGCGCCGGCCGAGGAGGTCGGCGGCCCGGCCGCCGGCCAGGAGCAGGGCCCCGAAGGCCAGGCCGTAGGCGTTGACCACCCAGGTGGTTCCGTCGTCCGAGAGGCCCACCCCGCTGCGGATCCGGGGGAGCGCCACGTTGACGATGGAGGTGGCGAGCATGACGGCGAACTGGCTCGCGGCCAGCGCCGCCAGCACCCCGGCACGGCAGAGGGCAGGGCGGCGGGCGGGCGGACCGCCCCGGGGGACCCGCTGGTTCACTCGGGGGTTCACTCGGTGGTCCACGGCGGTCAGGAGGACGGTTCGGTGTCGGGGATCCAGTGGCCGTGGATGCCGGCGGGCACCCTGCGCGGGAGTTCGACGGCGGCGACGGTGCTCAGGTCGCCCGCGGCCAGGACGAGGAGTTCCGAGGTGTCGGCTTTGACGTCGCTGACGACGGTGAGCAGGTAGCCGTCGTCTTCGGCGGTCGCGCCCGCGGCGGGTGCGAAGACGGCTTCGCCGGGCATCCGGCCCTCGCCGTGCGCGAACAGCAGCTGCTCGCCGGTGCGCGAGTCGAGCTTGGCCGTGTGGTAGCCGGACAGGCCCGCGCCGGGGAAGGCGATCGCGTAGCTGTAGCGGTAGTCGGCACCGGTGTGGGCGTCGTTGATCGCGGGGAACTCGGTGACCAGGTCGTTGAGGGGTTCGGTGGTGACCGTGCCGGTGGCGGGGTCGACGATCCACCGGTGGAAGGTCGATCCGGCGTTGGGGGTGGGGCCGTGACCGGGAGCGCCCACCCACCACTTCCACGAGCCCTCCCAGGCGGATCGGTCGAAGCGCGGTGCTTCGAGG
This sequence comes from Streptomyces sp. NPDC058157, assembly GCF_042884105.1. NCBI lineage: Bacteria > Bacillati > Actinomycetota > Actinomycetes > Kitasatosporales > Streptomycetaceae > Streptomyces > Streptomyces sp. NPDC058157. Next base: position 19,586 of record NZ_JBHVUQ010000041.1, on the reverse strand, counting down.
ACGATCCGGCCCCGTAGGTCGGTGTAGGCGTTGGCGACGTGCAGCAGCACGGCTTGCTCGGGCACCTCGAACCAGGTGGTCGCGCCTCCGGCGCGCGGTATCACGCCCAGGCGCAGCGGGACGTCGTCGTGCCAGCGGTAGGGGATGCCGGACTGCTCCGCGTGGTCGAAGACCACGGGCGAGTCGATGAAGACGACGTGCTCGCGGGTGATGGCGAAGTCGTGCATGAGCGACGGCCCGGCGCCTTCGACGATCTGCGACCTGACGAGGGCGCCGGAAGCGTCGGCCACGTAGTGGGTCAGGTGCGGCGGGAAGGGACTGTAGCCGAAGAAGTGCAGCTCACCGGTCTGCGGGTCCTCCTTGGGGTGGGCGGTCATCGCGCTGGTGAGCTTGCCGCCGAAGTCGTACACGCCGATCGTGTCGAGGTCGGCGCTGACCTCCCAGGGCAGGTTGGCCTCCTGGAGGGCCAGGTAGCGGCCGCCGTGGAAGACGATGTTGGTGGCCGCGGCGCTGACTTCGAGTTCGGTCCCGGTGAAAGGGACGCCGTCCAGGAACGGGGTCTTCACCCAGCGGTTGCGGTACCACTCGGCCCGGCCGTCCTTGAGGCGGATGCCGTGGAGCATGCCCTCGCCCCGGAACCAGTGGGTGGGGGTGACGCCCGGCTTGGGGTTGTGGCCGTTGCGGAAGTAGCGGCCGTTCAGCTCGGGCGGGAGAGTGCCCCGCACCCGCAGTCCACGGCCCGTGATCTCGTCGGTGACGGGTGAGAAGTGCTCGCTGACGTAGGGCTTTTCGAGAGTCATGGCCGTTCTTTCCTGGTCGGGAAGGACGGACCGTGCACGCCTGCTCGCCTGCCCGGTGCAGGACATTCGAGGGGGCGTCGTGTCGGCCCGTTCCGTTCGAACGCGCCTATCGTCGTCGGGAGTTGGCCTCGGCCACGTCCGCCTTTCCGCTCGTGGCGGGTTACCCGAAAGTCGTACCGGGCGGGCCGGCGCCGGGTCAGGCGGACCGGCCCGGCCGCGGCGGGGGTCAGGCGAGGCGGGCGTCGTGGGCGATGATGGCGACCTGGGTGCGGTTGGCCGCCTCCAGCTTGGTCATGATCCGTCCGATGTGGACCTTCACCGTCGACTCGCTCAGGTACAGGTCGGCGGCGATCTCGGCGTTGCTCAGGCCCAGCGCGACCGCGGCGGCGACCTCGCGCTCCCGGTCGGTGAGCACGGTCAGCCGGCGACGGGCCGCGTCCACGGCGTCGTTGCCGGCGAAGGTGTTGAGCAGCCGCTTGGTGATGCGCGGCGAGAGCATCGCCTCGCCGCGGGCCAGGACGTGCACGGCCCGGGCCAGTTCCCGGGGCGGGGTGTCCTTGAGGAGGAAGCCTGCCGCGCCCGCGCGCAGGGCCGTGTGGACGTACTCGTCGAGATCGAAGGTGGTGAGCACGCCGACGGCGGGCGGGGCGGGAGTGGCGAGCAGTCGCCTGGTGACTTCCAGGCCGTCGACGCGGGGCATCTGGATGTCGGTGAGCACCACCTGCGGGCGGTGCCGGGCCACCAGCTCCACGGCGGTGTCCCCGTCGCTGCCCTCGGCGACCACTTCTATCTGCGGGTCGGCGTCGAGGATCATCCGTACGCCGCTGCGGACGAGTTCCTCGTCGTCCAGCAGGACCACCTTCACCGTGGAACCGGACCGGTCGTCTCTCACGCGGACTCCTTGGCGACGGTGGGCACGAGCGGGAAGGCGGCGTGCACACGGTAGCCGCCCTCCGGGGTCGGGCCGGTGTGGAGGGTGCCCTGGACGAGGCTGACGCGTTCCCGCATGCCGAGGAGGCCGTAACCGGATCCGGGCACGGCGTGGCCGGACGGGCGCTTGCCGCCGCGCCGGTTGGTCACGGTGAGCTGCAACTCGCCCTGCTCGTCGGCGAGGCGGATGTCGACGCGGGCGTGCGGGGCGTGTTTGGCGGCGTTGGTGAGGGCTTCCTGGGCGACCCGGTGGACGGCCCGGCGCACGGCCCCGGTGACCTCGGGGAGTTCCGCGGCCGTGTGCAGGTGGATGTTGCCGCCGGCGGCGACGCCGTCGCGCACCAGCGCGGACACGTCCGCCTGCACGGAGCCGTCCGGCCGCACCCCGCGCACACCGTCCGACGTCTCCTGCTGGTCGTGGCGCAGGACGTTCAGGATCTCGCGCAGTTCGGTCAGCGCTTGGGCGCTGGCGTGCCGGATGACCTCGGCGGTCTCGATCGTGCGCTCGTCCGGGGCGGTCACGCTCAGGGCACCCGCCTGCAGGGCTATGGTGCTGACGCGGTGGGCGACCACGTCGTGCATCTCCCGTGCTATGCGCCGGCGTTCGGCGGCGACCGCCCGCTCGGCGAGCAGGTCCCGCTCCCGCTCGGCCTGCCGGGCGCGTTCACGCAGGGCCGCCAGCAGCGCGTGCCGCTGGCGCATCCACAGCCCGCCCAGGACAGGCAGGGTCAACGAGGCGATGGGGAAGACGAGTTGGTCGAGGTCGCGGTCTTCCGGCGTGGGATGCCAGGCGACGGCCACCGTGCCGGCCGCGGTGAGGAGGAAGGAGAGCAGGGTACGCCGGCGCCATCCCCACTGCCGGGCCACCGTGTAGCACACCACCACGGCCGGGAAGGCTCCCCAGCTCCAGCAGAACAGCGGCATCGCCACCACGGGCAGCCACGGGAAGCGACGGCGTACCAGCAGGGTCACAAGCGCGACGAAGAAGACCAGGAGCTTCCAGGGGCTGCCTCCGGCGGCAAGGGCCGGCACCGCGCATCCGGCCACCGCCACGAGGTCGAGGGCGAGATACGAGGGCCTGTTCTCCCACCAGGACAGCCAAGGGCGGTCCGGTCGGGCGGAGATGATCTTCATCGGACCGGATCCTAGTCGGACGCGCCGGGCCGTCACACGTCCCGGCGGCGGAACAAAACGCCGGCAGCGGTCAGCAGCACCGTGGCGAGGACGGCCAGTGGCAGCATCAGCAGCCACCGCGGTCCGCTTCCCTCACCTGCCCGGGCCTGCGCGGCGGCCGCGCCGAACGGGGTCAGGTACCGTCCGGAGCCGGTGGTCAGGAGCAGGAGGTTCTCCAGCAGGACCGGCCAGAGGACCGTCAGGGCCGTCGACAGCGCCGAGTTCCGGGTCACCCCGGACAGCGCCAGGCCCACCAGTGCGCTCAGCACCGCGTAGAGGACCGCGGCGGCGCCCGTCGCGACCGCTTCGGTCACGGGCAGCGAGGTCCTGCCGAGCACCGGCACGCTCAGCGCGTTCACCAGCACCATGACCGCGGCGACGGCTGCGGTGACCGCGGCGGTCAGCACCGCTTTCACCGGCAGGATCCCGCGGCGGCCACCCAGGGTGAGGACGGTCCGGGTGAGGGTGCGGTGCCGGTACTCTCCGCCCAGGACGCCCACGGCGAACGCGGCCAGGGGCACGAACCCGACGAGGGTCACACCCGGCATGCCGGCGGCGAACTGCCGCAGACCGGACGTCCCGTCCCGGCCCACCGTCAGGTCCACCATCACCTGCGCCACCACCGCCGAGCCGCACAGCACCCACGGTGTGCGCAGCGACCGCAGGGCGGACCATTCATGGGACAGGGCCCGGCCGATCGCGCCGCCCCGGCCGGCCACTACCCCGGGCGGCGGGTCTGCCGCACCGCCGGGCGCGCTGCGGTGCGTCATGCGGCTGCCCCGCGGAACCGGGCCCGTTCGGCCGTGGCCGCAAGGAGGGCGTCCTCCAGACCGCCGCGCCGCGTGCGCAACTCCTTGACGACCAGCCGGTGCCGGGCGGCAAGCGCGCCGACGCGCTCGGCGTCGAGGCCGGTCACGGTCAGGGTGTCCGACGCGTCCGCCCATGCCTGCGCGCCCTCCTGCCGCAGCAGGGCGGCCAGTTCCTCCGGGCGATCGGCGCGCACGACGACCTCGGAGCGGGTGTGCGCGGCGACGAAGTCCTCGACCGGCTGCGCGGCGATGAGCCGGCCCCGTCCGATGACCACCAGGTCCTCGGCGAGCGTGGCCATCTCCGAGAGCAGGTGCGAGGAGGCGAACACGACCCGCCCTTCCTCGGCGAGGCCGACGAGCAGGTGGCGCAGCCAGTGCACGCCGTGCGGGTCGAGGCCGTTGGCCGGCTCGTCCAGGACCAGGTACTCCGGATCCCCCAGGAGCGCCGTGGCCAGCCCCAGCCGTCGCCGCATGCCCGGGCCGAGACCACCGGTGCGGCGGTGACGTGCGTCGTCGAGACCCACCAGGGAGAGCACGTCCCGCACCCGCCGCTCCGGCAGGCCCGCGCCGGCGGCGACCATCCGCAGGTGGTGGTGGACGCTGCGGGCCGGGTGCACGGCGTCCGCGTCCAGCAGCGCGCCGACCGTCGCGACCGGCCACCGGAGCTCCGCGTACCGCACACCGTCGAAGGTGGTGCTCCCCTCCCCCGTGTCCAGCCCGAGCATCAGGCGCATCGTGGTCGACTTGCCGGCGCCGTTCGGCCCGAGGAAGCCCGTGACCACTCCCGGCCGCACCGTGAACGAGAGACCGTCGACGGCAAGCCTGTCGCCGTACCTCTTCCGCAACCCCTGCACCCGGAGCACGCCGTCCCCTTCCACGGGCCCGCCCCCGTCGGACGAACGGCCTCCACACTCCCCGGGACGCCGGGGGCGGGGCATCGGACGACCGGGCCGACCCGGTACGACTTTCGGGTAACGGCAACGGGCCGAAAGACGAACGCGACCCGGGGATACTACGGGTATGCAGTTCATAGCCTTCATGACTCTGCCGGGGTTGGTCATCGTGCTGACCCTGCTGGCCTTCGTCGACCAGCTGCTGTTGCGCGCAGGGCGCGCCGGAGTGCTGCCGTGGCGCAACAGTGCACGTCAGGGGCAGGTATCGACCACCGGATTCGAACAGTTGCACGCGAGCCTTTCCCCGGGCAAGCAGAACGAGCTCAAGGAACGGCAGTCGGCACTGGTCATGCCGGACAACGAGGATGACGGGGCTCCTCCGAACAGGACGACGGTCGACCTGGCCGCAGGAACGGCGGTCGTCCGCATTCCGCGTTCCGGACGGTAGAACCGCCGCCGGCCCTCGGATGCGCCGGTGAAGTCCTTGAGCCGGGCGGTGCGCGGCCTCAGCTCCCCGCGGTGCGGGGGGCGTTACCGTAGTAGGCGTCCGGTCCGTGCTTGCGGGTGAAGTGCCGCTCCAGGAGGTGCCTCGGCGGATCGGAGACGCCCCCGAGGCGGAACCCCAGCGCCAGCGTGTGCAGCGCCATCTCCGCCACGGCCTCGCAGACGACGGCGTTCTCCAGCGCGGCCCCGGCGGTGGCGCCCCAGGTGAAGGGGCCGTGCCGTGAGACGAGTGCTCCGGGAACCTCTTCGGCCCGGCGGGGGTCGGCGCCGAGCCTGGCGACGATCACCTGGCCGGTGTTGTACTCGTAGTCCTTCGCGCACTGCTCGGCGGTGAGGTCCTCCGTCACGGGGACGGGGCCGTTGAAGGTGTCGGCGTGCGTGGTGCCGAGCACCGGGATCGGGCGGCGCGCCTGGGCGAAGGCGACGGCGTGCGCCGAGTGCGTGTGGGTGACGCCGCCGATGGCGGGGAACGCGCGGTAGAGGCACCGGTGGGTTTCGGCGTCGGTGGACGGCCTGAGGCGCCCGTCGACGACCCTCCCGTCCTCCAGCGCCACCACCACCAGGTCCTCCTCGGTGAGCTCGGCGTAGGAGACCCCGGACGGCTTGATGACGAAGACACCGGCGCCGCGGTCCACTCCGCTGACGTTCCCCCAGGTGAGCGTGGCCAGCCCGGCCTCCGGGATGCGCAGGTTGGCCGCGAGGACCTCGCGACGGAGCTTCTGGAGATGGGTCCCGCCCACTGCGCCCTCACCGTCTTTCCACCACTGGACCGATCGCGGGCCGGGTCGGCACCACGGCTGCGCTGCGGAGCTGCCGCTCGCTTGAGATTGTGAACGCTAACAAACGATAAGCTCAAGAGGTTACGCGAAGATTCCCGCTCAAACCCTGAGGAGGACGCGGCATAATGTGAGCGCAAACACGATGAGGAAAGGAAGAGAGTTGACCCAGCTCCCGGACGTCTCGCGAGCGCCCACGATGACGGACGTCGCGCGCGTCGCAGGCGTGTCCCACCAGACCGTTTCGCGGGTGCTCAGCGACCACCCGAACGTCAGCGCCAAGACCCGGGCCGCGGTGACGCAGGTCATCGAGCAGCTGGGCTACCGCCGCAACTCGGCGGCCCGGGCCCTGGCCACGCGCCGGACCCACACACTGGGCGTCATCGCGGTGAACACCACGCTGCACGGGCCCGCCAGCACCGTGGCGGGGGTTCAGGAGGCGGCTCGCGACCGCGGCTATCTGACGTCCGCCGTCACCCTCCGGACGGCCACGCAGACGGCCCTCGCCGAAGCCATGCAGCACCTCGCCGGGTGGGGGGTGGAGGGGATCGTCGCCGTCACTCCGCAGCGCGCCGCGGTGCGGGCCCTGGCGGCGTTGGAGGCGCCGTGCCCGGTGGTCACCGTGGAGGGCGGCCACACCCTGGCCCTGCCCGGGGTGTCGCTGGACCAGAACCTCGGCGCCCGCATGATCACGGAGCACCTCCTCGCCTCGGGCCACTCCACCGTGTGGCATGTCGCGGGCCCTTCCGACTGGCTCGAGAGCGAGGCCCGCACGCAGGGCTGGGAGGACGCCCTGCGGGACGCCGGAGCCGAGGTGCCGCCCCTGCTGCGCGGCGACTGGAGCCCCCTGTCGGGATACCAGGCCGGCCAGCAGCTCGCGGGGCGGGTCCGGGCGTCGCGAGGAGGGGGAGCGGGCCTCACGGCGGTGTTCGTCGCCAACGACCAGATGGCCCTCGGCGTCCTGCGCGCACTGCGGGAAGCCGGACTGCGCACGCCCGAGGACGTGGCCGTCGCCGGCTTCGACGACATCCCCGAGGCGGAGTTCTTCCCGCCCCCGCTGACGACGATCCGCCAGGACTTCGCCTCGCTCGGCCGCGACAGCATCGGACTGCTCCTGGACCACATCGAGGGCCGGGCCGACGAGCCGGCGCACCTGGTGGTGGCGCCCGAGCTCATCGTGCGCGCCAGCACGGCCCGCAGGATCCCCCTCCCCGGCGCATGACCCCGGCGCCGCCCCTCCCGGGAGGCGCCCGCGGCCCGGCGTCCGCTCGTGGTGGGCCCGCGTCAGCCCGTGGTGGGCCGGCGTCCGGCCGTCAGGCGTTGCAGCACGATGAACACGAGCAGCAGGGCACCGATGACGATCCGGGTCCACCAGGAGCTGAGGGTGCCCTGGAAGTCGACCAGCGTCTGGATCATGCCGAGGACCAGGACGCCCAGAGCGGTGCCCAGGACGAAGCCCGAGCCTCCGGTCAGCAGCGTGCCGCCGATCACGGTGGCGGCGATCGCGTCGAGTTCCATGCCCACGGCGTGGAGGGCGTAGCCGGAGAGCGTGTAGAAGGTCAGCAGCAGGCCGCCCAGAGCGGAACACAGGCCGCTGACACCGTATACGGCGATCTTGGTGGTGCCCGTCGGCAGACCCATCAGGCGTGCGGAGGACTCGTTGCCGCCCAGCGCGTACACGTGACGGCCGAAGCGCGTGTGGTGCAGGACGACGAAGGCGGTCACGAGCACGGCCAGGGCGACGAGTACGGGGATCGAGACGAACAGTCCGCCCGGGCCGTAGAGCCTGGTCTGGGCGACTCCCGCCGTGGCGGGATCGTCGACCGTGATGGATTCGGTGCTGATCGTGTAGCAGAGCCCACGGGCGAGGAACATGCCGGCCAGGGTGACGATGAACGGCTGGATCTCGAAGGCGTGGATGATCCAGCCCATGAGCGCCCCGCTCCCGGCGCCGGCCAGGAGGACCAGCGGGATCACGGCGGCCAGGGGCCAGCCGTGCGACTCGACCAGCCAAGCGGTGGTCATGGTCGAGAGGGCCACCATCGAGCCGATGGACAGATCGATGCCCCCGGTGAGGATCACGAAGGTCGCGCCGACCGCGACGACCAGCAGGAATCCGTTGTCGATCAGCAGGTTCAACCCGACCTGCGCCGAGAGGAACCCCTCGTAGCGCACGGATCCGACGCCGAACATGACGACCAGCAGGACCGCGGTGACGACCAGCGGGACACGGGTCCGGGTGTGCGGCGAAACGGTCGCGAAGGGGCGGGCCGTTCGCGCGGCGGCGTCCACGGTGCCGGTGCTCATGCTCGTGCCTCCTGCTCCTGCGGGGCGGTGCCCGCCGCGGCGGGGGATCGGGGAGTGGCCGCCCGGCGGCGTCCGAACTTGGCCCGGAAGACCGGGGACTGCACGAGGCAGACGATGACGACGACGAAGGCCTTGAAGACGAGGGTGGTCTCGGGAGGGACCCCGAGGGTGTAGACGGTGGTGGACAGGGTCTGGATGATCAGGGCGCCCAGGACCGTCCCGCCGAGGGAGAAGCGCCCTCCGGTCAGGGCGGTGCCGCCGACCACGACGGCGAGGATCGCGTCGAGCTCGATCCACAGGCCGGCGTTGTTGCCGTCGGCGCTGGAGACGTTCGAGCTGATCATCAGCCCGGCGACGGCGGCGCACAGGGCGCTGAAGACGTAGACCAGGGCGAGCAGACCGCCGGCCCGGATGCCCACCAGGCGGCCGGCGGTGGGATTGCCGCCGACGGACTCGATCAGCATGCCGAGGGCACTGCGGCGGATGACGAAGGAGGTGAGCGCGACGAGGACGGCGGCCAGCAGGACGGCGAACGGGAGGAGCAGCCAGGAGCCGCCCCCGATCATCTTGTAGGGGGCGCTGGTCACGGTGACGATCTGGCCGTCCGTGATCAGCTGGGCGACCCCGCGGCCCGCGACCATGAGGATCAGGGTGGCCACGATGGGCTGTACTCCCAGACCGGACACCAGCAGTCCGTTGGCCAGGCCCAGCACGAGGGCGACCCCGAGCGCGAGGGCGACGGCCGTGAGCGTGGTCGCGACGCTGCCGGGACGCGCCGCGGTGGAGAGGTGTCCGCAGGCGAGCGCTCCGGCGATGGCGACGGTGGAACCCACCGAGAGGTCGATGCCCCGGGTGGCGATGACGAGGGTCATGCCGAGCGCCACGAGGACGAGGGGCGCGCCGAAGCGCAGGATGTCGACGAGGCTGCCGTAGAGGTGGCCGTCGCGCACCCGGACCGAGAGGAAGTCGTGGTGGAACGCGAGGTTGCCGAGGAGCAGGGCGAGCAGGACGAGCGCGGGCCACAGCAGGTGGTGGCCGGCCGTTCGCCGCCCGATGGCACCGGCGGCCCCGGATGCGGCGGGCTGGGGGGTCGTCATGAGTCCGTTCCGGTGGCGATGGTCGTCAGGAGGCGTTCGGGAGTGACGGTGCCGTCGTTGGTGAGGGTGGCCACCATGCGGTGGTCGCGGAGGACGGCGATGCGGTGGCTCAGGCGCAGGACCTCTTCGAGTTCCGCCGAGACGAACAGCACGGCGGTGCCTTCGTCCGCCAGGCGGGCCACGAGTTTCTGGATCTCGGCCTTGGCCCCGATGTCGATGCCCCGGGTGGGTTCGTCGAGGATCAGGAACCGGGGCCCGGTGAGCAGCCAGCGTGCGAGGAGGACCTTCTGCTGGTTGCCTCCGCTGAGGTGGCGTACCTGTGCTTCGGGGTCGCCGGGGCGGATGTCGAGGGCCTCGATCCAGTGCCGCGCCAGTCCGTCCTGTTTCGCGCGGCTCAGCGGCCTGGTCCAGCCGCGGGCGGCCTGCAGGGCGAGGACGATGTTCTCGCGGACCGTGAGTTCACCCACCAGCCCCTCCGACGTGCGGTTCTCGGAGCAGAAGGCGATGCCCCGGGCGATGGCGTGGCGGGGGCTGCGCAGGAGCACCTTCCTGCCCTCGATGCTCACCTCTCCGCCGTCCGCGCCGTCCGCGCCGAACAGCAGGCGTGCCGCCTCGGTGCGGCCGGAGCCCAGCAGGCCGGCCAGTCCGATGACCTCGCCGGCGTGGACGTCGAGGTCGTAGGGTTCGATCGAGCCCGTGCGGGTCAGCCGTCGGGCCCGGAGGAACGGCTCACGGGGCGCCCGTTCGGCCCCTGGCCCGTGGGCACGGCCCGACAACCGGTCCAGGGCGGCCGGTTCTGCGCCGATCATGTGCTGGACGAGCGTCACCGGGGTGAGCTCGCCGATGGCGTACTCGCCTTCCGGCCGGCCGCCCCGCAGGACGGTGACGCGGTCGCAGAGGTCGAAGACCTGGTCCAGGAAGTGCGTGACGAACAGGATGGCCACGCCGCGGTCCCGCAGGCGCCGCACCAGCCCGAACAGCTGGGCCACCTCCTCGCGGTCCAGGCTGGAGGTGGGTTCGTCCAGCACGAGCACCTTCGCCGAGACGTCCACCGCCCGGACGATGGCGACCAGTTGCCGCACCGCCAGGGAATGCGCGCCGAGCGGAGAGGTGACGTCGAGGTCGAGCTTCAGTTCCGTCAGCAGCTCGGCCGCCCGCCGCCGCATCGCGGACCAGCGGACGAGGCCGAACCGGCGCGGCTCGCGCCCGATGAGGATGTTCTCGGCCACCGAGAGGTTGGGGCAGAGGTCGACCTCCTGGTAGACGGTGCTGATTCCGGCCCGCTGCGCCTGGAGGGGGTCCGTGAACGCGTGGGGCCGGCCGTCGACGAGGACGGTGCCGTCGTCGGCGGGGTGGACGCCGGTGAGCACCTTGATCAAGGTGGACTTCCCGGCGCCGTTCTCGCCCATCAGGGCGTGCACCTCGCCGGGGAACAGCCGCAGGGCGACTCCGTCGAGGGCGAGTACGCCCGGGAACCGCTTGCGGATGCCGTGGGCTTCCAGGACCGGCCGCGGGGTGCCGGTGCCCGTGGGCGGCGGGGTGGACGGGGATGCCATCCGCCCTCCTCTCGTGTGGGGGTGGAGCGGGCTCGCTTGCCGGGCCCGGCGGGCGGGGCCGCCGCGGGTCAGTACTTCCGGGACGGCAGCGCGGCCGCGGCCCGGTCCTGCGGGTACACGCCCTCCTGGGTTTCGACCCGGGCGGGCACGCTCTCGCCCGCGACGACCTTCCTGGCCAGTTCCATCAGCTGGTCCCCGAGGAGCGGGTTGCACTCCACCACGACGTTGATCTTGCCCTCGGTCATCGCGACGAAGGCGTCCTTGATCCCGTCCACCGAGATCACCTTGATGTCCGTACCGGGCTTCTTGCCGGACTCCTCGATGGCCTGGATGGCGCCGAGGGCCATGTCGTCGTTGTGGGCGTAGAGGACGTCGATGTTTTCCCGGGACTTCAGGAACGCCTGCATGACCTCCTTGCCCTTGGCCCGCGTGAAGTCGCCCGACTGGGAGGCGACGATCCTGAACCTGCCGTCGGCCCGGATGGCCTCGGCGAAGCCCGCCTTGCGGTCGTTGGCGGGTGCGGAGCCCGTGGTGCCCTGGAGTTCGACGATGTCGACCGGGCCCTGCCGGCCGGCGTACGCGGCGGTCAGCCACTCCCCCGCGGCCTTGCCCTCCTTGACGAAGTCCGAGCCCAGGAAGGTCTTGTAGAGGGAGGTGTCCTTGGTGTCCACGGCGCGGTCGGTCAGGATGACCGGGATGCCCGCGTCCTTGGCCTCCTTCAGCACCGTGTCCCAGCCGGACTCCACGACCGGGGAGAAGGCGATCACATCGACCTTCTGCTGGATGAACGTGCGGATCGCCTTGATCTGGTTCTCCTGCTTCTGCTGCCCGTCGGAGAACTTCAGTTCGATCCCGGCCTTCTTCGCCGCCTCCTGGACGGACCTGGTGTTGGCGGTACGCCACCCGCTCTCGGCTCCGACCTGGGCGAAACCCATGGTGATCCCGGATCCGGACCCCGCCTTGCCCCCGGAGGCCGGGCCCGGGGCGGGAGCGGCGCCGGGGCCCCGGGTCGAGCAGGCGGTCAGCGCCGAGGAGGCGAGGAGTGCGGCGGCGAGGACGAGGACTGCTCTGCGGGCCATGGCGGGTGTCCTTTCGAAGGGGAGCCGTCGCATTGTGAGCGCTAACAAGTGCGGTTCTCAACCCTCCTGCGCGCGTTACCTGTCTGTTATCACGCCGGTTGCGCCATCGAGTGGCTCATCGTGCGATCTGGGCGCACCCTCTTGCCCCTCGGCATTGTTAGCGCTCACACTGCAGGGCGTCCGACCCCACCACTCCTTCGGAAGGCATTCCGTTGACGTCACCCCACCTCCTCACGCCCACCCCCGGTTCGGGGCAACCGGAGCAGTACACGGTCGGTGTCGACTTCGGCACCCTGTCGGGCCGCGCCGTGGTGGTGCGGATCCGCGACGGGCAGGAGCTGGCGGCGGCGGTCCACACCTACCGGCACGGCGTCATGGACCGGCACCTGCCGCACGGCGGTGCGCAACTGCCTCCGGACTGGGCCTTGCAACACCCCGAGGACTGGCGGGACGTCCTGCGCCGCGCCGTCCCGGCGGCCCTGGCTGCGGCCGGAGTCGATCCGGCTTCGGTGATCGGCATCGCCACCGACTTCACCGCCTGCACCGTCCTGCCCACCCTGGCCGACGGGACCCCCCTCGCCGAGACGGAGCTCGCCGGACGGCCGCACGCGTGGCCCAAGCTGTGGAAGCACCACGCGGCCCAGCCGTATGCCGATCGCATCAACGAACTCGCCCACGCCCGCGGGGAGAAGTGGATCGCCCGCTACGGCGGCCGGATCTCCGCGGAGTGGCAGTTCGCGAAGGCCCTCCAGGTCCTGGAGGAGGATCCGCTCGTGTACGACACCTGCGCGCGGTGGATCGAGGCCGCCGACTGGATCGTGTGGCAGCTCACCGGAACCGAGTCCCGCAACGCCTGCACCGCCGGATACAAGGGCATCCACCAGGACGGCGCCTACCCGGGCGAGGAGTACCTGGCCGGGCTGAACCCCCGGTTCGCCGACTTCGCCCGCACCCGCCTCGCGTTCCCGCTCTCCGCGCTGGGCTCGCGCGTGGGCCCGCTCGGCGCCGAGGCGGCGGCGTGGACCGGGCTGCGCCCCGGGATCGCCGTGGCCGCGGGCAACGTCGACGCCCATGTCACCGCGGCCGCGGCCCAGGCCGTGGAGGACGGCCGGCTGCTCGCCGTGATGGGCACCTCCACCTGCCACGTCGTGAACGCCCCCGTCCTCGCCGACGTCCCCGGCATCTGCGGTGTCGTGAACGGCGGGATCGTCGAGGGAGCCTACGGCTACGAGGCCGGGCAGAGCGCGGTCGGTGACGTCTTCGCCTGGGTACTCGACCAGGGCCTTCCGCCGGACTACCTCGCCGAAGCGGCCGAGCGCGACGAGGACCTGCACACCCTGCTGACCCGGAAGGCCGCCGGCCTGCCGGTCGGCGGCCACGGACTGGTCGCCCTCGACTGGCTGGGCGGGAACCGGTCGGTCCTCGTCGACCACCGCCTCTCCGGAGTCATCGTGGGCCTGACCCTCGCGACCCGCCCCGAGGACCTCTACCGCGCGCTGCTCGAAGCCACCGCGTTCGGCACCCGCGTCATCGTGGAGGCCCTGGAGGCGGGCGGCGTACCGGTGCGCGAGTTCATCGTCGCGGGCGGGCTGGCCAGGAACGGACTGCTGATGCAGATCTACTCCGACGTGCTGCGCCGCCCCGTCTCCCTCGCCGCGTCGGACCAGGCGCCCGCCCTCGGGGCGGCCATCCACGCCGCCGTGGCCGCGGGCGCGTACGGCGACGTACGGACGGCCGCCGCCGCCATGGGCCGCCGGCTACCGGCCGTCCACACGCCGGACGCCTCCCGGGCCGACGCCTACGACGCCCTCTACGCCGAATACCGGCTCCTGCACGACCGCTTCGCCGCCGACGGCCAGTTGCACCGCCTGCGGCGCATCCGCGACACGGCCCGCACGGCGCACTGATCCGCGCCGCCGCCTTCCGCCCTCCGCCCTCCCCGCCCGCCCGGTACGACGCGCCGCGGGACGTCACCTCCAGGAGTCCGCATGCCCAGCCGAACGCCTCCCGCCCAGGACATCTGGTTCCTCACGGGCAGCCAGCACCTGTACGGGGAGGAGACGCTGCAACAGGTCGCCGAACAGTCGCGGCGACTGGCCGCCGCGCTGGACGACACCTCGGGCGTTCCCGCACGTGTCGTGTGGAAGCCGGTGCTCACCGACGCCGACGCCATCCGCCGCCTGTGCCTCGACGCGAACGCCGACGACCGGTGCACCGGGCTCATCGCCTGGATGCACACCTTCTCCCCGGCCAAAATGTGGATCGCCGGACTGGACGCGCTGCGCAAGCCGCTGCTGCACCTGCACACCCAGTCGAACGTGGCGCTGCCCTGGGACACCATCGACATGGACTTCATGAACCTCAACCAGGCCGCCCACGGGGACCGCGAGTTCGGGCACGTCCAGACCCGCCTCGGGGTGCCCCGCAGGACCGTGGCCGGACACGTCACGGACCCGGTGACGACCGCATGGGTCGCCGACTGGGCACGGGCGGCCGCCGCACGCTCCGAACTGGCCGCCCTCAAGGTCGCCCGCTTCGGCGACAACATGCGCGATGTGGCCGTCACCGAGGGGGACAAGGTGGAGGCCCAGCTGCGCCTCGGCGTCTCCGTCAACACCTACGCCGTCAACGACCTGGTGGAGGTCGTCGACAACGCGCAGGAGAGCGAGGTGGCCCCGCTCGTCGAGGAGTACGCGGACCTGTACGACCTGGCGCCGGAGCTTCGGCCGGGAGGCGAACGGCACGGGTCGCTGCGCTACGCGGCCCGCGTCGAAGCCGGCCTGCGCACCTTCCTCGAAGCGGGCGGCTTCCGGGCCTTCACCACCAATTTCGAGGACCTGGGCGGACTGCGCCAACTGCCCGGCCTGGCGGTCCAGCGGCTCATGGCCCAGGGGTACGGCTTCGGAGGGGAGGGCGACTGGAAGACCGCCGTCCTGCTGCGCGCCCTCAAAGCGGCCGCCACCGGTCTCCCCGGCGGTACCTCCTTCATGGAGGACTACACCTACGACATGACACCGGGCGACGAGCTCATCCTCGGCGCGCACATGCTGGAAGTGTGCCCCAGCCTCTCGACCGCCAGGCCCCGCTGCGAGATCCACCCCCTCGGCATCGGCGGGCGGGAGGACCCGGTCCGGCTGGTGTTCGACGCCGCCCCCGGCCCGGCCGTGGTGGTCGGCCTCGCCGACCTCGGCGACCGGTTCCGCCTGGTGGCCAACGACGTCGACGTCGTGGCACCCCCGCATCCGCTGCCCGCCCTGCCCGTCGCCCGCGCGGTCTGGCGGCCCCGGCCTGACCTGCGGACCTCCACCGAATCCTGGCTGACGGCCGGCGGACCTCACCACACCGTCCTCAGCACCGCCCTGACCTCGGCCCACCTGGACGACCTCGCGGACATGCTCCGCCTGGAGCTGCTCCTCATCGAAGCGGGCACCACCCCGCGGCAGTTCCGGCGCGAGATGCGGTGGAACCAGGCGTACCACCGGCTGGCACTCGGGTTCTGAACCGGGGAGGGCAGGCGGGGGAGTTCCCGGGCCAAGGGTTTTCGGTCCTCCCCGTCCCCCGACGCGGCGGGGCGCCGCCCGCACGACCCGCGGCGCACCCTCACACGGCCTGGCGCAGGGGCAGGCGGGCGGGGTCGGCGATGATCCGCTGCACGGTCGACCACGCCGCACCCAGTACCGGTCCGCGGCGCCCCACGGCGGAGGGGCGGACCGCCTCCGGGGGCCAGGGGCGGACGGTGACCCGGGCGGCCAGTTCGGCGCGTACCGGCGGGAGGAGCCAGTCGGCGAGTTCGGCGTAGGCACCGCCGAGGACGAGGCCGTCCGGGTCGATCAGGTCCACCGCCGAGACGAGGGCGAGGCCCAGGGCGCGTCCGGCGCGGTCGAGGGCTCGCAGGGTCGCCGCGTCCCCGGCGCCCGCCCGCTCGGCCAGCACGGCCACCGGGTCGCCGGCGGCTGCCGCCCCCGCCTCGCGCAGGACGGCCGCTTGGCCCGCGTACTGCTCCAGGCAGCCGCGTGCCCCGCAGGGGCAGGGTGCGCCCTGCGGGTGGACGGGCAGGTGGCCGAGTTCGCCCGCGAACCCGCGGGCGCCCCGGAACAGCCGGCCGCCGATGACCAGTGCGGCGCCGATCCCGGCCCCGGCGGAGACGTGGACGAAGGTCTCGGCGGGGTCTCCCTGGTGCCGCTGCTCGGCGAGGGCTCCGAGGTTGGCCTCGTTCTCCGGCTCGGGCACGGTGTCGGGGTCGGGCCAGTGGTCGGCGGGGCGGACGGCCCTCCAGCCGAGGTTGGGGGCGTGGGCGACCAGTCCGCCGGGGGCGTTCGGCACCACCCCCGGGACGGCCAGGACGCGGCCCTCGACGTGCAGGCCGAGAGCTGCGGCCCCGGCCTCCGCGTCGGCGGCGAGCGCGGCGGCCTCCTCCAGCACCTGACCGGCCGGCCGGCCCGCGTTGGCCCGCTCCACCCGGCGCCACACCCGGGATGCGCCGCGCAGGTCGACGACGCACGCGGCGAGATGGGTCACGCCGATCTCCAGGCCGAGCCCCGCGGGGCCCCGGTCGTTGAGGGCCAGGGCCCGCCCGGGGCGGCCGACGCGTCCGCTCCGGGCGGTCTCCGTCTCGGTCAGGGCGGCGCGCCCGATCAGCTCGTCGGCCAGGGAGGAGACGGCCGGCCTGGTCAGGCCGGTGTGTCCGGCGACGTCCGCCCGGGAGAGCGGGCCGTGCGCGGCGACGGCGCCGAGCACCGCGGCGAGGTTCTGGCGGCGCATCCCCTGCTGGGAGGCGGTGGCGGACCGCGTGCCCCCGGCCGGCCTGCCGAGCGCGGTCATCGCCCCCGTCCTTCCTGTCGCCCGTCCGGCGGGACCTCCTGCAGGGCCCGCGCCCGCCGCAGCGTACCGGTGATCCGTTCGAGCGCGTCGTCGTCCCGGGGTACGGGCTCCAGCAGCCGGCCCTCCGTGGTCCGCCAGCGCCGGGCGACGGCGTCGGCGGGCTCACCGGTGAGCAGGGCGGCGGCCTGCGCGGCGGCCCCGAGCGCGACGAGTTCCCGGGCCTGCGGCACCTGGACGGCCCGGCCGGACAGCCGCAGGACCGTGTGCTGCCAGGCCCGCCCCGCGGCTCCGCCGCCGATCAGCAGGAGGGGTTCGTCCGCGGCCGGGTCCTCGCCTCCGGCGCGCAGTACGTCGTCCAGGGCCGTCAGCAGGGCGTGGGCGGCGCCGTCGTAGGCGGCCTGGAGCAGCTGGCCGGGTGTCGTGTCGTGGCGCAGCCCGTGGACCAGACCGGAGGCGCCCGGGAGGTCCGGGGTGCGTTCGCCGTCGAGGTAGGGGAGCACCACGGCTGTGCCGCCGTCCTCGACGTCCTCGCGGTCGCGGCCGGTGAGGGCGGCGAAGCGGTCGACGGCGAGGGTGCAGTTGAGCGTGCAGGCGAGCGGCAGCCAGCCGCCGAGGGCGTCGGCGAATCCGGCGACGGTCCCGTTCGGGTCGGCAGGCCGGGTGCGGGCGACGGCGTAGACGGTGCCCGAGGTGCCGAGGCTCAGGACGGGCCGGCCGGGGGTGAGGCCCAACCCGAGGGCGGCGGCCATGTTGTCGCCGGTGCCGGTAGCGACGAGCGCGCCCTCGCGCAGGGGCGTCCCGGCCCGGACGAGGCCCGCCCGGGCGCCGGGCGCGAGGACCTCCGGCAGCAGGGCGGGGTCGAGTCCGATCCGGGCGAGGACCTCCCGGTCGTAGCCGTCGGGGCCCCACCAGCCGGTTCCCGACGCGTCACCGCGGTCCGTCACCGCCTCGCCGGTGAGCCGCTCCGTCAGGAAGTCGTGGGGAAGCCGGACCGCGGCGACGCGGTCGGCCGCGGCGGGTTCCCGTGCGCGCAGCCAGGCCCACTTGGCGGCGGTGAAGGCGGCCGTCGGGACGCTGCCGGTGCGGCGGGCCAGCTCCGCCGGGCCGAAGGCGGCCGCGAGCGCGGCGGCGTGCGGGGCGGGGCGGACGTCGTTCCACAGCAGTGCGGGGCGCACGGGCCGGCCGGCCGTGTCGAGGGTGACCAGGCCGTGCTGCTGGCCGGCGATCGAGCAGGCGGCGGCCCGGTCCGCCCAGCCGGTGGCCGCCACGGCCTCGGCGAGCGCCCGCCACCACTGTTCGGGATCGCTCTCGCGTGCGGGGCCCGCGCTGACGGTGTGCGCGGCGCGGCCCTCGCCCAGTACGGCGCCGGTCTCGACGTCGACGGCGAGGGCCTTGGTGGACTGGGTCGAGCTGTCGACACCGATCACGACGTGCTGTGCGGACATGGGGTCCCTCCGGTGGGGTTCCTTCCGGCGTCTCGGCATACTAATTTGTTTTTCGCCCTTACAAATAGACCCTCGGCCCGATCCGGAGCGCCTCATGAGCAGCGACCCGCTCGCCCCCACCCCCGCGCACAGGTTCACCTTCGGCCTGTGGACCGTCGGCTGGCAGGGGCGGGACCCCTTCGGCGACGCCACCCGGCCCGCCCTCGACCCGGTCGAGAGCGTGCACCGGCTGGCCGCGCTCGGCGCCTACGGGGTCACGTTCCACGACGACGACCTGATCCCCTTCGCCGCCGGCGACGCGGCCCGCGAGCAGGCGGTCAAGCGCTTCCGCACCGCCCTGGACACGGCCGGGCTGAAGGTGCCGATGGCCACCACCAACCTCTTCACCCACCCGGTGTTCAAGGACGGCGCGTTCACCGCCAACGACCGCGACGTGCGCCGGTACGCGCTGCGCAAGACGATCCGCAACATCGACCTGGCCGTGGAACTCGGCGCCTCGGTCTACGTCGCCTGGGGCGGCCGCGAGGGCGCGGAGTCGGGGGCGGCCAAGGACGTGCGCGCGGCCCTCGACCGGCTGAAGGAGGCCTTCGACCTGCTGGGCGAGTACGTCGAGGAGCAGGGCTACGACCTGCGCTTCGCGATCGAGCCCAAGCCCAACGAACCGCGCGGGGACATCCTGCTTCCCACCATCGGCCACGCCCTGGCCTTCATCGAAGCGCTGGAGCGGCCCGAGCGGGTCGGCCTCAACCCGGAGGTCGGCCACGAGCAGATGGCCGGGCTGAACTTCCCGCACGGCGTCGCGCAAGCCCTGTGGCACGGCAAGCTGTTCCACATCGACCTCAACGGCCAGAGCGGGATCAAGTACGACCAGGACCTGCGCTTCGGCGCGGGCGACCTGCGCCAGGCCTTCTGGCTGGTCGACCTGCTGGAGTCGGCGGGCTACGAAGGCCCGCGCCACTTCGACTTCAAACCGCCGCGCACGGAGGACCACGAGGGCGTCTGGGCCTCGGCGGCCGCCTGTATGCGCAACTACCTGCTCCTGGCGCACTGCGCCCGCGCGTTCCGGTCCGATCCGGAGGTCCGGGCCGCGCTCGCCGCCTCGCGGCTGCCCGAACTCGCCCTGCCCACGGCCGAGGACGGCCTGGCCGGGCTCCTGGCCGACCGGTCCACCTTCGACGGGTTCGACGTCGAGGCGGCCGCCCGTCGTGGCATGGCCTTCGAACGGCTGGACCAGCTGGCCCTCGAACACCTCCTCGGCGCCCGCTGACCCGCCCCTGGGCCGGGGGGCGCCCCCCCCCCCCCCGCGGCGGGCGGGGGGGGGCGGGGCGCGGGGGGGGGGGGGGGGGGGGGGCGGGGTGGTCGCTTCCGGTCCGCTCGATGATCTCCGGCGCGTGAC
>NZ_JBHVUQ010000040.1:0-50573 GCF_042884105.1 Streptomyces sp. NPDC058157 | reverse complement strand
TCGCGGTGGCCACCCCCGCCGCCCGCCCCCCCCCCCCCGGGGGGTCGCGCTCCCCCGCCCCCCCCCCCCCCCGGGGGGGTGTGGGGGGGGGGGGGGGGGGGGGCCCCCCCCCCCCCCAGAACGGGTGAAGGGCGGGTAGGGGACCGGCCCCGCGCAGCGGCAGCCGTACCCCGCCCGCCCGAATCGGACCGTCAGGCCTCGGGGGACTCGTCCCGCGGCTCGTCCGGCTCCGGCGGGGTCGCCGGGGGCTCCTCGGCCGAAGGCTCCGGTTTGCGCTTGGGGGCGCGGGGACCTCCCGACGTGTCCCGCAGGTACGACCCGTCCGAGGGGTCGCCCGCCGACGGATCCCGCCGCCGAAGGTACCGCTCGAACTCCCGCGCGATCGCGTCCCCCGACGCCTCCGGGAGGTCCGCCGTGTCCCGCGCCTCCTCCAGCGTCTGGACGTACTCCGCCACCTCGCTGTCCTCGGCGGCCAGTTGGTCCACCCCCAGCTGCCACGCCCGCGCGTCCTCCGGCAGTTCCCCGAGCGGGATCCTGACGTCGATCAGGTCCTCCAGCCGGTTCAGCAGCGCCAGCGTCGCCTTCGGGTTCGGCGGCTGCGACACGTAGTGCGGCACCGCCGCCCACAGCGACACCGCCGGAACCCCCGCGTGCGTACAGGCCTCCTGGAGCACGCCCACGATCCCGGTCGGACCCTCGTACTTGGTCTCCTCCAGGTCCATCGTCCGCGCCAGGTCCGGGTCCGACGTCACCCCGCTGACCGGTACCGGCCGGGTGTGCGGGGTGTCCCCGAGGAGCGCGCCGAGGATGACGACCATCTCCACGCCCAGCTCGTGCGCGAAACCGAGCAGCTCGTTGCAGAACGACCGCCACCGCATGGACGGTTCGATGCCCCGCACCAGCACCAGGTCCCGCGGTTTCGCGCCGCCGATCCGGACCACCGACAGCCGCGTCGTCGGCCAGGTGATCTTCCTGACCCCGTGCTCCAGGAACACCGTCGGCCGGTTGACCTGGAAGTCGTAGTAGTCCTCGGCGTCGAGCGCCGCGAAGACCTCGCCCTTCCACTCCCGGTCCAGGTGCGCCACCGCACCGGAGGCGGCGTCACCCGCGTCGTTCCAGCCCTCGAACGCGGCCACCATGACCGGGTCGATCAGCTCGGGCACGCCCTCAAGCTCGATCACCCAGGTCTCCTTCCGAAGTTCCTTGTGTACGTGGGAAAGCCTAAGCCTTGTGGGGTCGGCCGCCACAGCCCACGACAGAGGGGCGGTTCCCCTCGGAACCGCCCCTCTTCCCCACCTGCGTACGAGCTATGCCTTGCGGGCCAGCATCTCCTCGACGCGGGCCTTCACGGACTCGTCGTCCAGGCCGCGGACGGTCACCGTCGTACGGCGGCGCAGCACGTCGTCCGCGGTCTCGGCCCACTCGTGGTCACGGGCGTAGGCGACCTGCGCCCAGATCTCCGGGCCGTCCGGGTGGATGCGCTCGGCCAGCGCCGGGTCCTCGTTCGCCAGACGGGCGATGTCGAAGGCCAGCGAGCCGTAGTGCGAGGCCAGGTGGCGCGCGGTGAGCGGGTCCATCCGGGCGCCGGGCTCGCGGTCCACCAGCAGGCGGTGCGCGACGGCGTTCGGGTTGGCGACACCGGGCAGCGGGACGCGGCGCACGAGGGACTTCACCGGCTCCATGTCCTCGGTCAGCGGGCTGCCGGGGAGCTTGGCGAGCTTGTCCATGACCACGCGGCCGATGTGGCGGTACGTGGTCCACTTGCCGCCGGCCACGGACAGCATGCCGCCCGCGCCCTCGGAGACGACCGTCTCGCGCTTGGCCTTCTCGACGCCGCCGGGGCCGCCGGGCAGCACGCGCAGGCCGGCGAAGGCGTACGTCATCAGCGAGCGGTCGAGGTCGGTGTCCTTGATGGAGAAGGCGGCCTCGTCCAGGATCTGCTGGATGTCCTTCTCGGTGGCGCGCACGTCCGCCGGGTCGCCCTCGTAGACCTCGTCCGTGGTGCCGAGCAGGAGCTGGTCCTCCCACGGCAGGGCGAAGGTGATGCGGTACTTGTCGATCGGGGTGGCCATGGCGGCCTTCCACGGCGACTTGCGCTTCATGACGATGTGCGCGCCCTTGGAGAGGCGGATCGACGGCAGCGCGTGCTTGTCTTCCATGCGCCGCAGGTGGTCCACCCACGGGCCGGTGGCGTTGAGCACGACGCGGGCGTCGACGCCGAACTCGGTGCCGTCGAGGCGGTCCTTGAGCTCGGCGCCCGAGACCCGGCCGCGCGTCATGCGCAGGCCGGTGACCTCGGCGTGGTTGAGGACGACCGCACCCGACTCGACGGCCGCGCGGACCGTCATCACGGCGACGCGGGAGTCGTTCATCTGGTGGTCGTAGTAGACCGCGACGGCCTTGAGGTTGTCGGTCTTCAGGCCGGGGTTGTCGGCGACGGCACGGGCCGGGGATATGACCTTGCCCATGCCGTCGCCGAAGGCCGAGAGGGCGGAGTAGGCGAAGACGCCCGCGCCCAGCTTGGCCGCACCCACCGGGCCGCCCTTGTAGACCGGCAGGTAGAAGGTGAGCGGGTTGACCAGGTGCGGGGCCACGTCCTTGGCCAGCACCCGCCGCTCGTGGTGGTTCTCGGCCACCAGCTTGACCGCGCCGGTCTGCAGGTAGCGCAGACCGCCGTGGACCAGCTTCGAGGAGGCGGAGGAGGTGGCGCCGGCGAAGTCGCCGGCGTCCACCATGGCCACCCGCAGACCCGACTGCGCGGCGTGCCAGGCCACCGAGGTGCCCAGGATTCCACCGCCGATGACCAGCAGGTCGTACGTGGCCTTGGCCAGCTGCTCACGGGTCTCGGCGCGGCTCGGGTTCGAGCCGGCGGTCGGGTGCGTGCCCAGTGCGGGGACGCTCTGCAGGGTGCTCATGTCTCTTCAGCTCCTCGTCGATTCGACAGCTGGTGCGTCAGCTGGCGTCTTCGTCGTCGATCCAGCCCATGGACCGCTCGACGGCCTTGAGCCAGTTCTTGTACTCGCGGTCCCGCTGGTCGGCGGGCATGCGCGGGGTCCACTCCGCCGCGCGGCGCCAGTTGGCGCGCAGGGCGTCGGTGTCCGGCCAGAAGCCGACGGCCAGGCCGGCGGCGTAGGCGGCGCCGAGGCAGGTGGTCTCGGCGACCATGGGACGGACCACGGGGGCGTCCAGGAAGTCCGAGAGCGTCTGCATCAGCAGGTTGTTGGAGGTCATACCACCGTCGACCTTGAGGGCCGCCAGCTCGACGCCGGAGTCCTTGGTCATGGCGTCGGTGATCTCGCGGGTCTGCCAGGCGGTGGCCTCCAGGACGGCACGGGCGATGTGCGCCTTGGTGACGTACCGGGTGAGGCCGGCGATCACACCGCGGGCGTCGGAACGCCAGTACGGCGCGAACAGGCCGGAGAAGGCCGGCACGAAGTAGGCGCCGCCGTTGTCCTCGACGGAGGAGGCCAGGGTCTCGATCTCGGCCGCGGACTTGATCAGGCCCATCTGGTCGCGCATCCACTGGACCAGCGAGCCGGTGACGGCGATGGAGCCCTCCAGGGCGTAGACCGGCTTCTGGTCGCCGATCTGGTAGCCGACCGTGGTCAGCAGGCCGCTGTAGGAGTTGATGATCTTGTCGCCGGTGTTCATCAGCATGAACGTGCCGGTGCCGTACGTGGACTTGGCCTCGCCCTCGGCGAAGCAGGTCTGGCCGAAGAGGGCGGCCTGCTGGTCACCGAGCGCCGAGGCGACCGGGACACCGGCGAGGACGCCGTCCTTGACGTGGCCGTAGACCTCGGCGGAGGACTTGATCTCGGGGAGCACGTTGAGCGGGACGCCCATCGACTCGGCGATCTTCTCGTCCCACGCCAGGGTGTGCAGGTTCATCAGCATGGTGCGCGAGGCGTTGGTCACGTCCGTGACGTGCGCACCGCCCTGGGCACCGCCGGTGAGGTTCCAGATGACCCAGGAGTCCATGGTGCCGAAGAGGATGTCCCCGGCCTCGGCGCGCTCGCGCAGGCCCTCGACGTTGTCGAGCAGCCAGCGGACCTTCGGGCCGGCGAAGTAGCTCGCGAGCGGCAGGCCGGTCTCGCGGCGGAAGCGGTCCTGGCCGACGTTGCGGCCGAGCTCCTTGCACAGGGCGTCGGTGCGGGTGTCCTGCCAGACCAGCGCGTTGTGCACCGGCTCGCCGGTGTTCTTGTCCCACAGGACGGTGGTCTCGCGCTGGTTGGTGATGCCGACGGCCTTGACGTCGGCGGCGGTGATCTCGGCCTTGGCGATGGCGCCGGCGACGACCTCCTGGACGTTGGTCCAGATCTCGGTGGCGTCGTGCTCGACCCAGCCCGGCTTCGGGAAGATCTGCTCGTGCTCCTTCTGGTCGACGGCGACGATGCGGCCGTCGCGGTCGAAGACGATGCAGCGGGAGGAGGTGGTGCCCTGGTCGATCGCGGCGATGAAGGGGCCGGTGCTGCTGGTCATGGTGGCTGCTCCTGGCAGATCTGTTGAGTAGGCGGAATCAGGAGGGCGGTGCGGATCTTACGAACGCGGCCGAAGCTGATCAGGCGAACGCGATGTTGTACAGACCGCCGGCGAGCAGGGCACCGACGAGCGGGCCGGCCACCGGGATCCAGGAGTACCCCCAGTCGGAGCCGCCCTTGTTGGGCAGCGGGAGCAGGGCGTGGACGATGCGGGGACCGAGGTCGCGGACCGGGTTGATGGCGTAGCCGGTCGGGCCGCCGAGGGAGAGGCCGATGCCGACGACGACGAAGGAGGTGATCAGGACGCCGATGACGCCGAGACCCTTGCCGTCGTCCTGGAGGCCCTGGGTGAGGATCGCGAGGACGAGGACGAAGGTGCCGATGATCTCCGTGGCGAGGTTCTGGACCACGTTGCGGATCTCGGGGCCGGTGGAGAAGATGCCGAGCACCGGGCCGGCGACGTCGTGCGGGTGCGGGTCCTCGGGACCGAGCTTGGCGTCCTTGATGTTCTCCGGGTCCGCCAGGTGGGCGCGGAACTGTCCGTAGTAGGTGATCCACATCAGGACCGCGCCGATCATGGCGCCGAGCAGCTGGCCCGCCAGGTAGACCGGGACGTCACCCCACTCGCCGGTCTTCACGGCTATGCCGACGGTGACCGCCGGGTTGAGGTGCGCGCCGGACTTCGGCGCGGAGACGTAGGCGGCGATCAGGACGGCGAAGCCCCACCCGAAGGTGATCGCGAGCCAGCCCGCGCCGCGGGCCTTGGAGCTCTTGAGCGTGAGGGCGGCGCACACGCCGCCGCCGAGCAGAGTGAGCAGGGCGGTACCGATGGTCTCGCCGATGAAGATGTCGGAGCTGGACACCCGCGACTCCTTTGTCTTACGTCCAGGGGTGCGCGGACACCGGGTCCCTCCGGTCGTCCGCACACTCGGTGAGTGCTTCACCGGTCCATGGCCTCGCCCATAGCCTAACGCGTATTGCCGGTAGGTGTTCGACAATGCCGACCGATGAACGGCAGTTTTCCGCCTGGGTTCAGAACGCGTCAAGGCCTGACCAGGCCAAAGAACCGGATCGTTACCACTCGGTACGATCGCCCAAATCCGGCCAATGGTCGGTCCGGAAACGAAAAGGTCCACCCGAATGGCGCCGAAAGCCGCCAAAGGGTGGACCGAAGGGGGTCAGGTCAAGCTCAGAACCGGCCTGCTCCGAGATCGCGCGAAACCGACCGGGCGCAGTCCCGTACGGAGGCGACCAGGGCCGGACGCGGCTCCCCGGACTCCCCGCAGACCCGTTCCACGGCGCCCGCGACGGCCACCGCGCCCACCGGCATCCGGCGCCGGTCGTGGATGGGCGCCGCCACCGAGGCGATGCCCTCCCAGGTCTCCTCCACGTCGGCCGCCCAGCCGCGGGCCCGGGTCAGGTCCAGGACCTCCTCGAAGCCCACCGCGTCGGTCACCGTGCGCGGGGTGAACGCCTCTCGCTCCGCGTCCAGCGCCTCCGTGTGCGCCACCGGGTCGTAGGCCGACAGCACCTTGCCCAGGGCCGTGGAGTGCAGCGGCTGCATGGCCCCCACCTCCAGCACCTGACGGCTGTCGTCCGGCCGGAACACGTGGTGCATGATCAGCACCCCGCTCTGGTGCAGCACCCCGACGTACACGCTCTCGCCGCTCGCCCGGGCCAGGTCGTCCGTCCACACCAGCGCCCGCGCGCGCAGCTCGTGCACGTCCAGGTAGCTGTTGCCCAGCCGCAGCAGCTCCGCGCCCAGCTGGTAGCGCCCCGACGCCGGGTCCTGCTCCACGAAGCCCTCGGCCTGCAGGGTGCGCAGGATCCCGTGGGCCGTGCCCTTGGCCAGGCCCAGGGCGGACGCCACGTCCGACAGGCCCAGCCGGCGCTCCCCGCCGGCCAGGAGCCGCAGCATCGCAGCGGCTCGTTCGAGCGACTGGATGTTCCGTGCCATCGCGCAGCCTCCTGCTGACGTAGTTCGACCATGCCGAACACTATCGGTCGATGCCGACCTCGTGCATGCTTGGGTGTTCTCCGGTGAGCCGCCGACCAGGGCACCCGTCCGTGCGACTCCCGCGCACAGAATGCAGTCCGCCACGTGGGACGCCCTCACCGGGGCGGGTGCGGCGCGGTTACCCTGACCGCGTGCACCCCTGACACAGCGGGGGTGCAAAGCCGACAGCCGTCGCATCCCAGGGAGCTCAACCATGGCCTCGTTGCCGAACCCGCCCGCAGACACCCAGACCCGGGCCGATGCCCTCCGAGAGGCGCTCGCGACCCGCGTGGTCGTCGCCGACGGAGCCATGGGAACCATGCTCCAGGCACAGGACCCCACCCTGGAAGACTTCCAGCAGCTCGAAGGCTGCAACGAGGTCCTGAACGTCACCCGCCCCGACATCGTGCGCTCGGTCCACGAGGCGTACTTCTCGGTCGGCGTCGACTGCGTCGAGACCAACACCTTCGGAGCGAACTACGCGGCCCTGGCCGAGTACGACATCCCCGAACGCAACTTCGAGCTCTCCGAGGCCGGCGCCCGCATCGCCCGCCAGGTAGCCGACGAGTTCACCGCCTCCACCGGACAGCAGCGCTGGGTCCTCGGCTCCATCGGCCCCGGCACCAAGCTGCCCACCCTCGGGCACATCACCTACGCCCAGATCCGCGACGCCTACCAGGTCAACGCCGAAGGCCTGATCTCCGGCGGCGCCGACGCGCTGCTCGTCGAGACCACCCAGGACCTCCTGCAGACCAAGTCCTCCATCATCGGCGCCCGCCGCGCCATGGACGCCCTCGGCGTCAGCGTCCCGCTGATCTGCTCCGTCACCGTCGAGACCACCGGCACGATGCTGCTGGGTTCGGAGATCGGTGCGGCGTTGACGGCCCTGGAGCCGCTGGGCATCGACATGATCGGTCTGAACTGCGCGACGGGTCCGGCGGAGATGAGCGAGCACCTGCGCTACCTCGCCCGCAACGCCCGCATCCCGCTGTCGTGCATGCCGAACGCGGGTCTGCCGGTGCTGACGAAGCAGGGGGCACACTACCCCCTGTCGGCGTCGGAGCTGGCGGACGCGCAGGAGATGTTCGTCCGCGAGTACGGGCTGTCGCTGGTCGGCGGCTGCTGCGGGACGACCCCCGAGCACCTGCGGCAGGTCGTGGAGCGGGTGCGCGGTACGGCGATCACCGCGCGCACCCCCCAGCCCGAGCCGGGGGCGGCTTCCCTGTATCAGACGGTGCCGTTCCGTCAGGACACCTCGTACATGGCGATCGGTGAGCGGACGAACGCGAACGGGTCGAAGAAGTTCCGTGAGGCGATGCTGGAGGCGCGCTGGGACGACTGTGTGGAGATGGCGCGGGACCAGATCCGTGAGGGCGCGCACATGCTGGACCTGTGTGTGGACTACGTGGGTCGTGACGGTGTCGCGGACATGCAGGAGCTGGCGGGCCGTTTCGCGACCGCTTCCACCCTTCCCATCGTGCTGGACTCCACCGAGGTCCCGGTGATCCAGGCGGGTCTGGAGAAGCTGGGCGGGCGCGCCGTCATCAACTCGGTGAACTACGAGGACGGTGACGGTCCGGAGTCGCGGTTCGCGAAGGTGACCCGTCTGGCGCAGGAGCACGGGGCGGCGCTGATCGCGTTGACGATCGACGAGGAGGGCCAGGCCCGCACGGTCGAGCACAAGGTCGCGATCGCGGAGCGCCTCATCGAGGACTTGACGTCGAACTGGGGGATCCGTGAGTCGGACATCCTCATCGACACCCTCACCTTCACGATCTGCACGGGTCAGGAGGAGTCGCGCAGGGACGGGATCGCGACGATCGAGTCGATCCGCGAGCTCAAGCGCCGTCACCCGGACGTGCAGACGACGCTGGGTCTGTCGAACATCTCCTTCGGTCTGAACCCGGCCGCCCGCGTCCTGCTGAACTCCGTCTTCCTGGACGAGTGCGTGAAGGCGGGTCTGGATTCGGCGATCGTCCACGCGTCGAAGATCCTGCCGATCGCGCGGTTCGACGAGGAGCAGGTCAGCACCGCCCTGGACCTGATCTACGACCGCCGCGAGGGGGACTACGACCCGCTGCAGAAGCTGATGGCCCTGTTCGAGGGGGTCAACACCAAGTCCCTGAAGGCCGGCCGCGCCGAGGAGCTCCTCGCGCTGCCCCTGGAGGAGCGGCTTCAGCGGCGGATCATCGACGGGGAGAAGAACGGCCTGGAGGCGGACCTCGACGAGGCCCTCCAGACCCGCCTCGCCCTCGACATCGTCAACGACACCCTGCTGGAGGGGATGAAGGTCGTCGGTGAGCTGTTCGGCTCGGGCCAGATGCAGCTGCCGTTCGTGCTCCAGTCGGCCGAGGTGATGAAGACGGCGGTGGCCTACCTCGAACCGCACATGGAGAAGACCGACGACGAGGGCAAGGGCACGATCGTGCTCGCCACCGTCCGCGGCGACGTCCATGACATCGGCAAGAACCTCGTCGACATCATCCTCACCAACAACGGCTACAACGTCGTCAACATCGGGATCAAGCAGCCCGTCTCCGCGATCCTGGAAGCCGCCCAGGAACACAAGGCCGACGTCATCGGCATGTCGGGTCTCCTGGTCAAGTCCACCGTGATCATGAAGGAGAACCTGGAGGAGCTCAACCAGCGCAAGCTGGCCGCCGACTACCCGGTCATCCTGGGCGGCGCCGCCCTGACCCGGGCCTACGTCGAGCAGGACCTCCACGAGATCTACGAGGGCGAGGTCCGCTACGCCCGTGACGCGTTCGAGGGCCTGCGGCTGATGGACGCCCTGATCGCCGTCAAGCGCGGCGTCCCCGGCGCCACCCTGCCCGAGCTCAAGCAGCGCCGCGTCGCCAAGCGGGACACTCCCGCCCTCCAGGTGGAGGAGCCCGAGCAGCCGGGCGGCCGGTCCGACGTGGCCGTCGACAACCCGGTGCCCACCCCGCCCTTCTGGGGGACCCGCGTGGTCAAGGGCATCCCGCTCAAGGACTACGCCTCCTGGCTGGACGAGGGCGCGCTGTTCAAGGGCCAGTGGGGCCTCAAGCAGGCCCGCGCCGGCGGCGCCACCTACGAGGAGCTCGTCGAGAACGAGGGCCGCCCGCGCCTGCGCGGCCTGCTGGAGAAGCTGCACACCGAGAACCTCCTGGAAGCGGCCGTGGTCTACGGCTACTTCCCGTGCGTCTCCAAGGGCGACGACCTGCTCATCCTGGACGAGCAGGGCAACGAGCGGACCCGGTTCACCTTCCCGCGCCAGCGCCGCGGCCGGCGCCTGTGCCTCGCGGACTTCTTCCGCCCGGAGGAATCCGGCGAGACCGACGTCATCGGCCTCCAGGTGGTCACCGTCGGCTCGAAGATCGGCGAGGCCACGGCCAAGCTGTTCGAGTCCGACTCCTACCGCGACTACCTCGAACTGCACGGCCTGTCCGTCCAGCTCGCCGAGGCCCTCGCCGAGTACTGGCACGCCCGCGTCCGCTCCGAGCTCGGCTTCGGCGGCGAGGACCCGGCCGCCATCGAGGACATGTTCGACCTCAAGTACCGGGGAGCCCGCTTCTCCCTCGGCTACGGGGCCTGCCCCGACCTGGAGGACCGGGCGAAGATCGCCACCCTCCTGGAGCCGGAGCGGATCGGGGTCCACCTCTCGGAGGAGTTCCAGCTCCACCCCGAGCAGTCCACCGATGCTCTGGTCATCCACCACCCCGAAGCGAAATATTTCAACGCACGCTGACACAGACCGGCGTACACTGGTCGGTCCCATACAGGCCGGTCACCTGTTCCCGAGGGGGATGCCCCACGGCTCCGAGGTGACCGGCCTTGTCGTCCCCGGAGAGAGGCGTACGCATGACCAGCACCGTTCCCGCTCCCGTCGTCCACACGGCCGACGGGCACGCCCTGCAGGCGGTGCTGCTCGACATGGACGGCACCCTCGTCGACACCGAGGGGTTCTGGTGGGAGATCGAGGCGCAGATCTTCCAGGAGCTCGGCCACCGCCTCGACGAGGCCTGGCGGGACGTGGTCGTCGGCGGCCCCATGAGCCGCAGCGCCTCCTTCCTGATCGAGGCGACCGGCGCCGAGATCGGCCTCGCCGAGCTGAGCGTCCTGCTCAACGAGCGCTTCGAGGCCCGGATCGCCGAGCAGGTCCCCCTGATGCCCGGCGCCGAACGGCTGCTGAGCGAGCTCGCCCGGCACAACGTGCCCACCGCCCTGGTCTCCGCCTCCCACCGCCGCGTCATCGACCAGGTCCTGCTCACGCTCGGCCGCGACCGCTTCCACCTCACCGTCGCCGGTGACGAGGTCCCCCGCACCAAGCCCCACCCCGACCCCTACCTGTTCGCCGCGAAGAGCCTCGGCGCGCACCCCTCGCGGTGCGCCGTCATCGAGGACACCGCCACCGGGGTGGCGGCCGCGGAGGCGGCCGGCTGCCGGGTCGTGGCCGTGCCCTCCGTGGGCCTGATCGAGCCCGCCCCGGGCCGCACCGTCGTGCGCTCGCTGGAGGACGTGGACCTGTCCTTCCTGCGCTCCCTCATCACTCCGATGAACTGAGCGCACACCGTCCGTACCGGACGGAACGGGCGCGGGTCCCCCCTCCCGCGGAAGGATCTTCCGTACCCGGGTCCGGAGGCCGAAATTCCATCCCGACGATGTGGGCGGAGCGGGTGACTTTGGTCACCCGCGCAGCCTTCGCCGGACCTGCCCCGAGCCTCCAGGGGCTTCCCATGTGTCCGGATTGATCATCTCCTGACACCATCTGCGAAGACTCCGGCATAAGCGGTCAGTCCGCGCCCATCACGGTGCGATTACGCCCCAACTCCTGCTGGTTCCAGCCACCCCGTCCCGGGCCACTAATGTCATCGCGGGCACTCCGCACGCACCTCTGCCGTACCGGCCGCACACCCTTGCGCCGGCACGCGCGTGGACCGATCGTCAAACACCGGCCCGATCGTTCCGCCCTGAACGGGCGACCGCCGCGCAGTGCCCTCTACGCCGCTTAACAAGTGCCGGGTGAGGGAGTACTTCCAGCATGAACCGCAAGACCATGGTGCTGACGGCCGCGATAGGCCTGCTCACCCCCGCGCTGTCCGCATGCGGCAGCGCGAGCGGAACGGGAGCAGGGTCCGGAGCGATCGTCGTCGGCACCACCGACCGGTTCGAGGCAGCCGACTACGCCCCCGCCCCGCTCGACCCCGCCTACGCGTACGACGCCACCACGTGGAACATCCTGCGCCAGACGGTCCAGACGCTGATGCACACCCCGCGCGGCGGCGGCCAGCCCGTCCCCGAAGCGGCCTCCGACTGCCGCTTCACCGACAACGACAACGAGAGCTACCGCTGCACCCTGCGGCCGGGCCTGAAGTTCGCGAACGGTGACCCGCTCACCGCCAAGGACGTCAAGTTCTCCATCGACCGGGTCCGCGCCATAAAGGACGAGAACGGCCCCTCCTCGCTCCTCTCCACCCTCGACACCGTCGAGGTCAAGGGAACCGACACCGTCGTCTTCCACCTGAAGACCCCCGACGCGACCTTCCCGTACAAGCTCGCCACCCCCGCGGCCGGCATCGTCAGCGAGAAGAACTACGACGCCAAGAAGCTCCGCAACGGCTTCGCCGTCGACGGCTCCGGCCCGTACACGATGAAGCCCGAGGTCAAGGACAACCACCTGGTCCGGGCCGTCTTCACCAAGAACCCGCACTACAAGGGCGACATCAAGCTGCAGAACGACAAGGTCGAACTGCGCACCTTCCCCGACTCGGCCGCGGCCACCAAGGCGCTCTCCGACGGCTCCATCAGCATGGTCTCCCGCACGCTCTCCCCGGCCCAGATCACCGAGCTCTCCGCCAAGCCCCCCAAGGGCGTCAAGCTCGTCCCCATGCCGGGCCTGGAGATCCGCTACATCGGCTTCAACACCGACGCCCCGGCCGTCAAGGACAAGGCCGTGCGCCAGGCCCTCGCCGCCGCCGTCGACCGCAACAACGTCATCTCCAAGGTCTACGGCAAGTCCGCGCAGCCCCTGTACTCGCTGGTCCCCACCACCGTCAACGGCCACGTCAACTCCTTCTTCAACAAGTACGGCGAGGCCAACACCGCCAAGGCCGCCGACCTGCTGAAGGCCGCCGGGATCAAGACCCCGGTCAAGCTGACGCTGAACTACACCACCGACCACTACGGCGACGGCACCGCGGCCGAGTTCCAGGCCCTCAAGACCCAGCTGAACTCCACCCAGCTGTTCGACATCACCGTCCAGGGCAACGAGTGGGCCGACTTCCGCCCCGCCCAGAAGAAGGGCGACTACGCCGCCTACGGGCTCGGCTGGTTCCCCGACTACCCGGACGCCGACAACTTCCTCGCCCCGTTCCTGGAGCAGGACAACTTCCTGGGCACGCCGTACGCCAACACCACGGTGCGCACCAAGCTCATCCCCGAGTCCCGCAAGGCCGCCGACCGCAACGTCGCCGTCCCCGCGATCACGGAGATGCAGGACATCGTCGCCGACGACGTACCGGTCCTGCCCCTGTGGCAGGGCAAGCAGTACGTCGCCGCCCGCGACGGGATCACCGGAGTGGAATGGTCGGTCAACGCCATCTCCGACCTCCAGCTGTGGGAACTCGGCCGGGGCGTCAGCGGCTGAGACCGGCGGCAACCGGCGGCGGACGTCGCAGGCCGGCGCAAGGATCAGACAAGAACTGTGAAGGACATCGCGTGAAGAGACGTAACCAGTGGCTGGTGGCCCCGCTCGGGGCGGCCACGGCCGCCGCGCTGCTCAGCGGCTGCGGTTCGCAGGACGGCTCGGCCGCCGGCGACGGCAAGGGCGTGGTCATGGGCATATCCGACAAGGTGAAGTCCACCGACCCGGCGTCCGGCTACGACCCGGGCTCCTGGCTGCTCTTCAACAACGTCTTCCAGTCGCTGCTCAGCTTCCCCAAGGGCGGCACCACGCCCGAGCCGGACGCCGCGCAGGCCTGCAACTTCGAGGGCGGCGACAGCAGGGTGTACAAGTGCACCCTGCGCTCCGGCCTGAAGTTCAGCAACGGCCACAGCCTCACCTCGAAGGACGTCAAGTTCTCCTTCGAGCGCACCCTGAAGATCAACGACCCCAGCGGCCCGGCCGTCATGCTCGCCTCCATCGCGAGCATCGACGCCCCCGACGACCGCACGGTGATCTTCAAGCTGAAGACCCCCGACGCGACCTTCCCGAGCAAGATCGCGTCGGGCGCGGGCGCCATCGTCGACCACGCCGAGTACCCGGCCGACAAGCTCCGCACCGACAACAAGGCCATCGGCTCCGGCGTCTACAAGCTGGACTCCTTCAGCGAGAAGAGCGCCAACTTCTCCGTCAACGACACCTACAGCGGCAAGGCCAAGGCCCGCAACACCGGCGTCACCCTGAAGTTCTTCAACGGCGACCAGGCCGGCCTCAAGACCGTCCTGGAGAGCGGCGACGTCGACTTCGCCTTCCGCGGCCTCGCCGCCAAGGACATCGCCGGCCTCGCCGCCACCAAGACCGGCGACAACAAGGTCGACGTCGTCCAGGGCACCGGCGCCGAAGTCCAGCACATGGTCTTCAACGTCAACGACCCGGTCGTCGGCAAGCTCCCCGTCCGCAAGGCCATCGCGTACCTCGTCGACCGCGACGCCCTCGTCAAGGACGTGTACTCCGGCACCGCCGTCCCGCTGTACTCGATCGTCCCGGCCGGCATCGCCGGACACACCACCCCCTACTTCGACCGCTACGGCGGCAGCCCCCAGCCCGAGAAGGCCAAGGCCGTCCTCAAGGCCGCCAACATCACCGGCAAGATCAAGCTGACGCTGTACTCCACGCCGACCCGCTACGGCCCCTCCACGGACCAGCAGTTCCAGGTCATCGCCAAGCAGCTCAACGAGAGCGGCCTGTTCGACGCCGACGTGAAGTCCGTCGAGTTCGAGCAGTACGAGAAGGACATCAAGGCCGGCAAGTACGGCGTCTACGTCAAGGGCTGGGTCCCCGACTACCCGGACGCCGACAACTTCACCCAGCCGTTCTTCGGGCCCGACAACGTCCTGATGAACAACTACGACAACAAGGAGATCAGCGGGACCATCATCCCCTCGACCTCCACCAAGTCCGACCGCACCGCGGCCAACCCGGACTACACCCGCCTCCAGGACATCGTCGCCGACGAGCTCCCGATCCTCCCGCTCTGGCAGAGCAAGCAGTACGCCGTCGCCCGCCAGAACGTCACCGGCCTCCAGTGGTCCCTGGACGCCTCCACGGTCTTCCGCTTCTGGGAGATCAGCAAGGGCTGACCCGCCCCGGACACACGTCCGCCCCGGCACCCGCGAAGGGAGCCGGGGCGGACGCGCGTCCGGAACGCGCAGGCTACTGCGCGCCCGGCCGCACCAGACCGCTCTCGTACGCGTACACCGCCGCCTGCACCCGGTCGCGCAGGCCCAGCTTCGTCAGCACATGACCCACGTGCGTCTTCACCGTCGTCTCGCTCACGAACAGGTCCGCCGCGATCTCCGCGTTCGACAGCCCCCGCGCCACCAGCTTCAGCACCTCCACCTCGCGCTCGGTCAGCGTCCCCAGCACGTCCGGGACGCTCTCCTCACCCGACGGCAGATGACCGGCGTACTTGTCCAGCAGCCGGCGCGTGATGCTCGGCGCCAGCATCGCCTCGCCCGCCGCCACCACCCGGATCGCCTGCACCAGCTCATTGGCCGGAGCGTCCTTCAACAGGAACCCGCTCGCCCCCGCCCGCAGCGCCTCCACCACGTACTCGTCCAGATCGAACGTGGTCAGCACCAGCACCTTCGCCGGCCCGTTCCGCTCCGGACCCGTGATCTGCCGCGTCGCCTCCACCCCGTCCATCCGCGGCATCCGGATGTCCATCAGCACCACGTCCGGCTGCAGCGCCCGCACCTGCTCCAGCGCCTGCAGACCGTCCCCGGCCTCACCCACCACCACCAGGTCCTGCTCCGCCTCCAGGATCATCCGGAAGCCGGTGCGCAGCAGTGGCTGGTCGTCGACCAGCAGGACGCGGATCGCCACAGGAGGTACCTCGAATTCATCGGACGGCTTCGGCGCCGCCCATTCTGCCCTGGCCCCGCCCTCAGGAACCCTCCGGGCGCCCCGGCCTCGGCACGACCGCCAGCGGATACACCGGGGGAGTGCCCCCGAACTCCGGACACACCGCCTGGTGGTCACACCAGCCGCACAGCTTCGTCGGCCGCGGCCGCCAGTCGCCCGTCTCCGTCGCCTCCGAGATCGCCTCCCACAACGCGTGCAGCTTGCGCTCCACCCGCTCCAGGTCCGCCACCACCGGGTCGTACGTCAGCACGTCACCACTGCCCAGGTACACCAGCTGCAACCGCCGCGGCACCACACCCTTCAGCCGCCACACCACCAGCGCGTAGAACTTCATCTGGAACAGCGCACCCTCGGCGTACTCCGGCCGCGGCGCCTTGCCCGTCTTGTAGTCGACGATCCGCACCTCACCCGTCGGCGCCACGTCCACCCGGTCGATGATCCCGCGCAGCCGCAGCCCCGACTCCAGCTCCGTCTCCACGAAGAACTCCCGCTCCACCGGCTCCAGCCGCGTCGGGTCCTCCAACGTGAACCAGCGCTCCACCAGCGCCTCCGCCTCCGCCAGCCACCCCGCCAGCCCCGCGCCCCCGTCCCCTGAAGGGAACAGCTCCGAGAGCTCCGGCTTCGCCTCCAGCAGCCGCTCCCACTGGCCCGGCAGCAGCTCCTTCGCCCGCGGCACCGTCCGCTCCGCAGCCGGATGGTCGAACAACCGCTCCAGCACCGCATGCACCAGCGTCCCCCGCGTCGCCGCCGCACTCGGCTTCTCCGGCAACCGGTCGATCACCCGGAACCGGTACAGCAACGGGCACTGCATGAAATCGCCCGCCCGCGAAGGCGACAGCGAGGCGGGCCGGGCAGCACCCGGGGAAGCGTCGGCGGAACCGGCGCCGGGGATCGTCGTCATGCGTAAAACCCTACGACCCGGGACCGACAGCACGCGCATACCATCGACTCCTGGCCCATCGCCCTGCATGATCGGAGCATCACACCGCGCAACAGCGCCCCCACGCCGCCCCACCCACGACGTGGACCACACTGGAAGCAAACGCACCGAACGAAGGACAGACGTGGCAGACACCGACGAAACCGGCGAGCGCCCCGCCAAGCGCTCCGAACCGGGCGGCGGCATCCTCATGGGCCGCCCCTTCGGCGTACCCGTCTACGTCTCGCCCAGCTGGTTCCTCGTCGCCGCCCTCATCACCTGGGTCTTCGGCGACCAGCTCGACCGGATCCTGCCCGACCTCGGCCCCGCCCGCTACCTCGTCTCCCTCTTCTTCGCCGTCGCCTTCTACGCCTCCGTCCTCGTCCACGAACTGGCGCACACCATCGCCGCACTCCGCTTCAAACTCCCCGTGCGCCGCATCCAGCTCCAGTTCTTCGGCGGCGTCTCCGAGATCGAGAAGGAATCCGAGACCCCCGGCCGCGAATTCGTCCTCGCCTTCGTCGGCCCCCTCCTCTCCCTCCTCCTCGCCGGGATCTTCTACCTCGGCATGAAGGCCGTCGACCCCGCCAGCGTCCCCGGCGTACTCCTCGCCGGCCTGATGGTCTCCAACCTCCTCGTCGCCGCCTTCAACCTGCTCCCCGGCCTCCCCCTCGACGGCGGCCGCATGCTCCGCGCCCTCATCTGGGGCCTCACCGGCAAACCCATGACCGGCACCGTCGCGGCCGCCTGGGTCGGCCGCGCCCTCGCCGTCACCGTCCTCATCGGCCTGCCCCTCATCACCCAGACCGGCGTCCTCGGCAACCCCACCCGCGAAATCGGCGGCATGGACACCGTCATGGACGCCCTCCTCGCCGCCATCCTCGCCGCGATCATCTGGACCGGCGCCGGAAACAGCCTGCGCATGGCCCGCCTGCGCGAACACCTCCCCGAACTGCGCGCCCGCACCCTCACCCGCCGCGCCATCCCCGTCCAGGCCGCCACCCCCCTCTCCGAAGCCCTCCGCCGCGCCGACGAAGCCGGAGCCCGCGCCCTCGTCGTCGTCGACGGCCAGGGCGACCCCACCGCCATCGTCCGCGAGACCGCCATCGCCTCCGTCCCCGAACACCGCCGCCCCTGGGTCGCCGTCAGCACCCTCGCCCAGGACCTCACCGACGGCATGAAGGTTTCGGCGGAACTCACCGGCGAAGCCCTCCTCGACCACCTCCGCACCACCCCCGCCACCGAATACCTCGTCCTCGAGACCGGCGGCGAGATCTACGGCGTCCTGTCCGCCCTCGACGTCGAGAAGGCCTTCGTGAAGGCCATGGCGCGGCCCCAGTCCTGAAGCCAATACACTGGTCACATGTCCGAACCGACCGGTGCCGCCCGCCGACGCGGGCCCTTCGAGGTCGGGGACCAGGTACAGCTGACCGACCCCAAGGGCCGCCACTACACGTTCACGCTCGAAGCCGGGAAGAACTTCCACACCCACAAGGGTTCCTTCCCGCACGACGAGCTGATCGGCGCTCCCGAGGGCAGCGTTGTCCGCACCACCGGCAACGTCGCCTACCTCGCGCTGCGCCCCCTGCTCCCCGACTATGTCCTGTCCATGCCCCGCGGCGCCGCCGTGGTCTACCCCAAGGACGCGGGCCAGATCCTGGCCTTCGCCGACATCTTCCCCGGCGCCCGCGTCGTGGAAGCGGGAGTGGGCTCCGGCTCCCTGAGCAGCTTCCTGCTGCGCGCCATCGGCGACCAGGGCATGCTCCACAGCTACGAGCGCCGCGCGGACTTCGCCGAGATCGCCACCGCCAACGTCGAGCGCTACTTCGGCGGCCCCCACCCCGCGTGGAAGCTGACCGTCGGCGACCTCCAGGACAACCTGGACGAGACCGACGTCGACCGCGTCATCCTCGACATGCTCGCCCCCTGGGAGTGCCTCGAGGCGGTCAAGAAGGCCCTCGTCCCCGGCGGCATCCTCTGCTGCTACGTGGCCACCACCACCCAGCTGTCCAAGACCGTCGAGTCCATCCGCGAGATCGGCTGCTTCGCCGAGCCGCAGCCCTGGGAATCGATGATCCGCAACTGGCACGTGGAAGGCCTCGCCGTCCGCCCCGACCACCGGATGATCGGCCACACCGGCTTCCTCGTCACCGCCCGCCGCCTCGCGGACGGCGTCGAGCCGCCCATGCGCCGCCGCCGCCCCGCCAAGGGCGCCTACGGCGAGGACTACGACGGCCCGGGCAGCGACCGCTCCGCGTAGGACCGCCCCGCCGCCCGGCCCCGGGCGGCGACCCAACACGAAAGCGCTGTGGCGCAGTTCCCGGAAACACTCCCGGAACTGCGCCACAGCGCCTTTTCGTTGCCCACGCCGACCGGTGCGGACCCGGCCGTTCCACCGCGGTGTGAGGTGTGGCACGATGCTGGCTCACCGTCACCCTTCGTACAGGAGACACCCCGCGTGACGCACAGCCCCACCGACCCCGCCCCGTCGTTGGAAGACCTGTTGCCCGAACACCCCGCGCACCACCGGACCAAGCCCGTCCACTGGGTCGCCACGGCCACCGCCATGGCCGCCGTCATAGCCGGCGCGGGCCTCCTCCAGCCCGACCGGGCCACCGGAGCCACCCCCGCCCCCGAGACCGCCGCCGGCCCGCGGGCCACCGCCCCCGACGCCCACGCGGTCACCTACCCGCTCGACTGCAAGGGCGCCGCGCAGACCGTCACCGCCACCGCCGAGGGCGACCTCGACGGCGACGACCGCCCGGAGACCGTCGCCGCCGTACGCTGCGACGCCGGCTCCGGCACCCCGCCGCACGCCATCTACGTACTGACCCAGGAAGCCGCGCCCGGAGCCCGGCCCCGCGTCGTCGCCACCCTGCTCGACGCCGCCAAGCGCCGCACCGCGACCGACCTGACGGTCCGCGACCGGACCGTCACCGCGAGTCTGCTGGGCTACTCCTCGCCCTCCGTGCCCCGCTACAGCCCCGACGTCAAGCAGCTCGCCAAGTGGCGCTGGACCGGCGGAACATTCCGCCAGGAGCTTACGGACTCGACCGCCGGACGTGTTTGAACCGTCACTCGGCGTCCGGGCCGTACACCTCGACCCTGTCCGAAACGCGCCTTACGTGAATGCAGTCGCCCGGGCATTCCTTCGCCGAGTCCACCACGTCCTGGAGCAGCGTCAGCGGAACCGGAGTGGTCGCTCCGGGGTCCACGAGGAGCTCGTCCTCCGGACTCTTCACATAGGCCAGACCGTCGATGTCCAGCTCGAACACCTCCGGGGCGTACTGGACGCAGATCCCGTCCCCGGTGCAGAGGTCCTGGTCGATCCAGACCTCGAGGGGCTCTCCGGCGCCGCCGGAACCACCCGTCGGAACCTCCTGCTGCACGGTCATATCTCCTGCCGTTCCCTGCTCTGATCGAACCGTTCCGGAAGCGGCTCCCGGCAAGTCGCGCGGGCCCGGACGGGTGT
Source organism: Streptomyces sp. NPDC058157 (assembly GCF_042884105.1). NCBI lineage: Bacteria > Bacillati > Actinomycetota > Actinomycetes > Kitasatosporales > Streptomycetaceae > Streptomyces > Streptomyces sp. NPDC058157. The sequence goes on along the minus strand of NZ_JBHVUQ010000040.1, from coordinate 30,644 downwards.
TGAACAGTTCGACCTTACAACCGGCTGCTTTCCGATGTTGAAGGGTGGGTATTTCCCTGGCGTGAGGGAGTACGCAAGGGTGAAGATCGGACACACCCCTACCGTCTTTGTGATCTAGGGGTTTCAATCACCACCAGCCCAGGTAGGGTCAGGAAGCGTCCAGCTCCCCTTGGAGGAGGTGAGGACCGTGGCAGCCCACGACGACGACATCAACCGCGGCATCCGGCCCGGGCGAGGGTCTGAGGACCCCGCTGGCCAGGTTGCCTATCTCGAGCAGGAAATCGCCGTCCTGCGCCGCAAGCTCGCCGACTCTCCGCGTCACACGAGGATTCTCGAAGAGCGGATCGTCGAGCTCCAGACGAATCTGGCAGGCGTATCCGCGCAGAACGAACGACTGGCGAACACCCTCCGTGAGGCCCGCGACCAGATCGTGGCCCTCAAGGAGGAAGTCGACCGGCTCGCGCAGCCGCCGGCCGGCTTCGGTGTCTTCCTTCAGGCGAACGAAGACGGCACCGTCGACATCTTCACCGGCGGCCGCAAGCTCCGCGTGAACGTCAGCCCCAGCGTCGACCCGGAAGACCTCCGGCGCGGCCAGGAGGTCATGCTCAACGAAGCGCTCAACGTGGTCGAGGCCATGGAGTTCGAGCGCGCCGGGGACATCGTCACCCTCAAGGAGATCCTCGAGGACGGCGAGCGCGCCCTGGTGGTCGGGCACACCGACGAGGAGAGGGTGGTGAGGCTCGCCGAGCCGCTCCTGGACATCACCATCCGCCCCGGCGACGCCCTGCTGCTGGAGCCCCGCTCCGGCTACGTGTACGAGGTGGTCCCCAAGAGCGAGGTCGAGGACCTCGTCCTCGAAGAGGTCCCGGACATCGACTACGACAAGATCGGCGGCCTGGGCGACCAGATCGAGCTGATCCGCGACGCGGTCGAGCTGCCCTACCTCTACCCGGACCTCTTCAAGGAGCACGAACTGCGGCCCCCCAAGGGCATCCTGCTCTACGGCCCGCCCGGATGCGGCAAGACGCTCATCGCCAAGGCGGTCGCCAACTCCCTTGCCAAGAAGGTCGCCGAGGTGACCGGACAGGCGGCGGGCAAGTCCTACTTCCTGAACATCAAGGGCCCCGAGCTCCTCAACAAGTACGTCGGCGAGACCGAGCGGCACATCCGCCTCGTCTTCCAGCGTGCCCGCGAGAAGGCGAGCGAGGGCACCCCCGTCATCGTCTTCTTCGACGAGATGGAGTCCCTCTTCCGCACCCGCGGATCCGGTGTCAGCTCGGACGTGGAGAACACCATCGTCCCGCAGCTGCTCGCCGAGATCGACGGTGTGGAGGGCCTGGAGAACGTCATCGTCATCGGCGCCTCCAACCGCGAGGACATGATCGACCCGGCGATCCTGCGGCCCGGACGCCTCGACGTGAAGATCAAGATCGAGCGCCCGGACGCCGAGGCCGCGAAGGACATCTTCGCGAAGTACCTCAAGGCCTCGCTGCCGCTGCACACGGACGACCTGAGCGAGCACTCCGGCTCTCCCCAGGTGGCCGTCCACAGCATGATCCAGACCGTCGTCGAACAGATGTACGCGGAAAGCGAGGAAAACCGCTTCCTCGAGGTCACGTACGCCAATGGCGACAAGGAAGTCCTGTACTTCAAGGACTTCAACTCCGGAGCGATGATCCAGAACATCGTCGACCGGGCCAAGAAGATGGCCATCAAGGCCTTCCTCGAGCACAACCAGAAGGGCCTCCGCGTCTCCCACCTCCTCCAGGCCTGCGTGGACGAGTTCAAGGAGAACGAGGACCTGCCGAACACCACCAACCCGGACGACTGGGCCCGCATCTCCGGAAAGAAGGGCGAGCGGATCGTATTCATCCGCACCCTCGTCACCGGAAAGCAGGGCGCGGACACCGGACGCTCCATCGACACGGTGGCGAATACCGGTCAGTACCTCTGACGGTGCGAGGCGGCTGCGGGTGCCTCACACGGCACCCGCAGTCGCCTGCTTTACCGCCCGCCTTTTCCGGCCGTGACAAGGCGAAGTCAATGACTGAAATGATCTCCCCACCAGCGCGGAGTGGTTCTAGGCTCATCCGTACCGCCGGTCGCGCAGTGCGGGACGGGCACCGCACATGACGCACCGGAGCACCAGCGGTACTTGAGCGCCGCCCCCGAACGGGAGCGCCGCCGGGCAAGGAGGGCCGCATGACCGTACGGCGAGTAATGGGGATCGAGACGGAGTACGGGATCTCCGTCCCCGGGCACCCGAACGCCAATGCCATGCTCACCTCGTCCCAGATCGTCAACGCCTACGCGGCGGCGATGCACCGGGCGCGACGCGCCCGCTGGGACTTCGAGGAGGAGAACCCGCTGCGGGACGCCCGAGGCTTCGACCTCGCCCGCGAGGCCGCCGACAGCAGCCAGCTGACCGACGAGGACATCGGCCTCGCCAACGTCATCCTCACCAACGGCGCACGGCTCTACGTCGACCACGCGCACCCCGAGTACAGCTCCCCGGAGATCACCAACCCCCTCGACGCGGTGCTCTGGGACAAGGCCGGCGAGCGGATCATGGCCGAGGCGGCCGAGCGGGCCGCCCAGCTGCCCGGCGCCCAGCCGATCCACCTCTACAAGAACAACACCGACAACAAGGGCGCCTCCTACGGCACGCACGAGAACTACCTGATGAAGCGGGAGACCCCCTTCTCGGACATCGTGCGCCACCTGACCCCCTTCTTCGTCTCCCGCCTCGTCTACACCGGCGCCGGCCGCGTCGGCATCGGCCAGGACGGACGCGAGCACGGCTTCCAGATCAGCCAGCGCGCGGACTACTTCGAGGTCGAGGTCGGCCTGGAGACCACCCTCAAGCGCCCCATCATCAACACCCGCGACGAGCCCCACTCCGACGCGGAGAAGTACCGCAGGCTCCACGTGATCATCGGGGACGCGAACCTCTCCGAGATCTCCACCTACCTCAAGCTGGGCACGACCGCGCTGGTCCTGTCCATGATCGAGGACGGGTTCATCAGCGTCGACCTGGCCGTGGACCAGCCGGTGCGCACCCTGCACCAGGTCTCCCACGACCCCGACCTCCAGCACCTGATCACGCTCCGCAGCGGGCGCACGCTGACCGCCGTACAACTCCAGATGGAGTACTTCGAGCTGGCCAGGAAGTACGTGGACGAGCGGTTCGGCACGGACGCCGACGAGCAGACCAAGGACGTCCTGAGCCGCTGGGAGGACGTGCTGGGGCGGCTGGAGACCGATCCGATGAGCCTGGCCGGGGAGCTGGACTGGATCGCCAAGCGGGAGATCCTGGAGGGCTACCGCAGGCGCGACGGACTCGGCTGGGACGCGGCGCGGCTGCACCTGGTGGACCTCCAGTACTCGGACGTACGGCCCGAGAAGGGGCTGTACAACCGCCTGGTGGCCCGCGGCAAGATGAAGCGGCTCCTGGACGAGCCGGCCGTCGAGCGGGCCGAGAGCAAGCCCCCGGAGGACACCCGGGCGTACTTCCGCGGCCGCTGCCTGGAGCAGTACGCGGACGACGTCGCGGCGGCCTCCTGGGACTCGGTGATCTTCGACCTCCCGGGCCGCGACTCCCTCCAGCGGGTCCCGACCCTGGAACCCCTGCGGGGGACCCGCAAGCACGTCAAGGAGCTCCTGGACCGCTGTCGTACGGCGGAGGACCTGGTGCGGGTGCTTTCGGGGCAGTGAGCGGGCCTGAAAGGCGCCCGGCGAGGGAATCATGAAGACAGCCGGACGTTGTGAAAGTACGGGGACGAATGCCGGACCCTCCTTGTAGGGTCCGGCGTAGGGTCTGATCTTGAGAGGTCCCGAATCCCGGGGTCTCTCCGTGTGAGCGCGCGAACCGAGCGGGGTGAGGTAGACATGGCGACCAAGGACACCGGCGGCGGACAGCAGAAGGCCACTCGCTCGACCGAAGAGGTCGAGGAGCAGGCCGCGGAAGCGCAGTCCGACCTCAAGGAACGACAGGAAAAGCTCTCCGACGACGTCGACTCCGTCCTGGACGAAATCGATGATGTGCTCGAGGAGAACGCCGAGGACTTCGTGCGCTCCTTCGTGCAAAAGGGTGGTCAGTAATACCTCTTGGCCTTCGATTCGAAGGTCATTCGCTGGGGTGGGGGCATGTCCACGAGAACGGTCCGGCCTTGCGCCGGCGTCGTGGGGGTGGCCGGGATCTACCCCGAAGCGGGCCCCGGTCCGGATGGCGTGACCGTGAGGCGGCGTACGGCGGCGAGGGCCGCCGGCGCCGCCCGGCGGATGGATTGGTCACGATCATCGGACGGGTAGGGTCCGGGGCGTAGTTCAAGATCGGCCGGACGTCACAAGGCGTGCAGCCGCTTACGTGGAAGGAAACCTGTGGAACCCAACACTCGTGGCACAGGGCGTCTACCGGCAGCCTTCCTGACGCCGGGGTCGTCGTCCTTCATGGACTTCCTGGGCGCGCACGCGCCCGAGATGCTGCCGGGGAACCGGAAGCTTCCCGAGGGGGTCGTCGAGGCCCCGCACGGGACGACCATCGTCGCCGCCACCTTCCCCGGCGGGGTCGTCCTCGCCGGTGACCGGCGGGCGACCATGGGGAACATGATCGCGCAGCGGGACATCGAGAAGGTGTTCCCGGCGGACGAGTACTCCGCGGTGGGCATCGCCGGTACGGCCGGCCTGGCCGTGGAGATGGTGAAGCTGTTCCAGCTGGAGCTGGAGCACTTCGAGAAGGTCGAAGGGGCGACGCTCTCCCTGGAGGGCAAGGCGAACCGGCTCTCGACCATGATCCGGAGCAATCTCGGGATGGCCATGCAGGGGCTGGCGGTCGTGCCGCTCTTCGCCGGCTACGACGAGGGCAAGGAGAAGGGCCGGATCTTCTCCTACGACGTGACCGGCGGCCGCTCCGAGGAGCACGGCTACGCCGCCACCGGTTCCGGTTCCATCTTCGCCCGGGGCTCCATGAAGAAGCTCTACCGCCCCGACCTGACGGAGGAGCAGGCGACCACGCTGGTCGTGCAGGCGCTGTACGACGCCGCCGACGACGACTCGGCGACCGGCGGCCCGGACCTTTACCGCCACATCTACCCCATCGTCACCGTCATCACCGACGAGGGTTTCCGCAGGCTGGACGAGGACGAGTCGCAGGCGCTCGCCCGCAAGGTGACGGACCGTCGGCTCCAGGAGCCCGACGGACCGCGCGCCGCCCTGCTCTGACCAGTCCTCTCGTCGCCCAGAAGAAAGGGACGGACAACCGGTGTCGACTCCGTTCTACGTGTCACCCCAGCAGGCCATGGCCGACCGGGCGGAATACGCCCGCAAGGGCATCGCCCGCGGCCGCAGCCTCGTCGTGCTGCAGTACGCCGACGGCATCGTCTTCGTCGGCGAGAACCCGTCCCGCGCGCTGCACAAGTTCAGCGAGATCTACGACCGGATCGGCTTCGCGGCCGCCGGCAAGTACAACGAGTACGAGAACCTGCGCATCGGCGGCGTCCGCTACGCCGATCTGCGCGGGTACACCTACGACCGTGACGACGTGACGGCGCGCGGTCTGGCGAACGTGTACGCGCAGACCCTCGGCACGATCTTCTCCTCGGCCGGCGAGAAGCCGTACGAGGTGGAGCTGGTCGTCGCCGAGGTCGGTGCGACGGCCGCCGGGGACCAGATCTACCGGCTCCCGCACGACGGCTCGATCGTGGACGAGCACGGTTCGGTCGCGGTCGGCGGGAACGCCGAGCAGATCAGCAACTACCTGGACCAGCGGCACCAGGACGGGATGACCCTGTCCGAGGCGCTGAAGCTGGCGGTGCAGGCGCTGTCCAGCCAGGCCAACGGGGCCGACAAGGCCATTCCGGCGGAGCGGCTGGAGGTCGCGGTGCTGGACCGTACGCGGTCGCAGCAGCGCAAGTTCAAGCGGATCCGGGGCCGGCAGCTGGCGCGGTTGCTGGAGGCGGAGGTTCCGGCGGCGGCCCAGGTGGACGCCGTGTCGAACGACGAGGCGCCGGAGGACGACGCCGAGTAGTTCCGGAGAGGGTCGGGAAGGCCCCGGTCCGTCCCCCGAGCGGGGGCGGGCCGGGGCCTTCGTGCGTCAGGGGGCGGTGGCCGGGGCGGGGCCGGTGGAGTCGCGGACGACGAGTTCGACGGGGATGTCGGGGGCGGTCCAGGGGCGGCCGTCGAGGACGGCGAGGAGGGCGTTCATGCCGTGTTCGCCGACCTGCTCGGCGGGGAGGCGGACGGTGGTGAGCTCGGGTTCCACGGCGGTGGCCAGGCCCAGGTCGTCGATGCCGGTGACGGAGAGGTCCTCGGGGACGCGCAGGCCCAGGCGGCGGGCGGCCTTGCAGGCGCCGGCGGCCAGGACGTCGTCGTCGCAGAGGATCGCGGTGGGGCGGTCCGCGGGGTCCGCGAGGGCCGTCTCCATGGCCGTGCGGGCGGCGTCGACGGCGAGGGCGGCCCGTACGGTGCGCAGCTCGGTGGTGGGGCCGAGGAGGGCGGCGAGGGCGCGGGCGCGGATGTGGAAGGTCCAGGTGTCGACGTCGGCGGCGAGGTGGAGGAAGCGCCGGTGGCCGTGGTCGAGGAGGTGTGCGGCGGCTTGGCGGACGCCGTCGGTCATGGCGAGGTTGACGTGGGCGGCGGCGCGGCCGGCGGTGGGGTCGCTGTCGAGCATGACGAGGGGGAGGTCGTCGCCGCCGATGGCGTCGAGGGCCGCGGCGGCCATGGAGGAGGCGATGACGCCGTCGATGGCGGCGCGGGCTGAGGCGAAGGGGTCGCGGGCGGGGCCGGTGCCGTCGGGGGAGGGGTAGAGGACGACGCCGAAGCCGTGGGCGGCGGCGACGCGGGCGGCGCCGGTGTAGACGCGGGCGAAGAACTCGTTGGTGAGGGCGGGGACGACGAGGAGGGCGGTGCGGGTGCTGCCGAGGCGGAGGTTGCGGGCGGCGAGGTTGGGGCGGTAGCCGAGGGTGGTGGCGGTCTCGCGGACGTGGGCGGCGGTGCGTTCGGAGACGCGGCCGCGCCATTTGTCGCCGAGGACGAGGGAGACGGTGGCCTGGGAGACCCCGGCGGCGGTGGCGACGTCGCGGCTGGTGGGTCTCGTCACAGGATGCTCCTGAAGTGCCAGGTGGGGCGGGTGGGGCTGGTCGGCGGGGTGGACCCCGGGTCTGCGGCCATGGTACGTATGACGGGTCGAGTTATACGTATTACCCCGGGCGGAGAGTCCGGGCAGAAGGGGGCACCCATGGCCGCGGGTTACGCGGAGCTGCTCAGGACCCGGTACGCGGCGAGGCTCCTGGCGGGCACGCTGCTGGGCCGGCTGCCGAACGCCACCGCCGCCATCGCGATCGTCCTCTTCGTCCGCTCCGAGGGCGGCAGCTACAGCCTGGCGGGCGCGCTGGCGGCCGCGTACGGGCTGGCCAACGCGGTGGGGCAGCCGCTGCTGGGCCGGGCGGTGGACCTGTACGGGCAGACGCGGGTGCAGCTGCCGGCGGCGCTGGTCTCCGCGCTGGGCATGGTGTGGCTGGCCCTGGCCGGGACGGGTTCGATGGCGGCCGCCTATGCGGCGGTGCTGGTCTCGGGTCTGTTCACGCCGCCCCTGGAGGGCGGGCTGCGGGCCCTGTGGCCGACGGTGCTGGGCGGCCGTGAGGAGCGGGTGCACGCCGCGTACGCGATGGACGCGGTGGCCCAGGAGATCATGTACACGGTGGGCCCGCTGCTGGTGACGCTGTGCGTCGCGCTGTGGTCCCCGGCCGCCGCGCTGCTGGTGCTCAACGCCGTGGGGCTGGCCGGTGTGCTGATGGTGGTGCTCTCGGAGCCCTCCCGTACCTGGCGCTCGGCGCCGCGCGAGGCGCACTGGCTGGGCGCGCTGCGCTCGCGCGGGCTGCTGGCGCTGCTGGGCGCGTTCTTCTTCGTGGGCATGGCGCTGGGCTCGATCGCGGTGGCGGCCATGGCGTACTCCGACGGGCACGGCGGGCAGGCGGTGTACGGCTGGCTGATGGCGGCGCTGGGCCTGGGCGCGCTGGTCGGCGGTGTGTTCTACGGCGGCCGGCAGTGGGCGGGGGCTCCGGAGCGGCGGCTGCGGCTGCTGGTGGGCCTGCTGGCGGTGGGCTACCTGCCGCTGATGGTGACGGTCGGGCCGGTGGCGATGGCGGCACTGGCGGCCCTCTCGGGCGTGTTCCTGGCCCCTTCGCTGGCCTGTGCGTTCATCGTGGTGGACCGGCACGCCCCGGCGGGCACGGTGACCGAGGCCTTCTCGTGGCTGGTGACCTTCTTCGGTGTGGGCGCGGCCATCGGTACGGCGGCGGCCGGTCCGGCGGTGGAACTGGGCGGGGCGACGGCCGGTTTCGCGGTGGCGGGCGGCGCGGGCGTGGCGGCGTTCCTGGTGCTGACGGCCACTCAGCGGGTGCTCGCGAAGGGCGGCCGCAGCCGGACCGTGGCGGGGTCCGCGGGGGCCGCTTCGGAGCAGTTGATCAAAAACTGATCGGAACGCCGCTCTCGAACCCGGTTTCAGAAGAGGGCAGAAGGCGTAATGTTCAGTCATGGACCGCCGCATTTTCGGGCTGGAGAACGAGTACGGCGTCACGTGCACGTTCAGGGGACAGCGCCGACTGTCTCCTGACGAAGTGGCGCGCTACCTCTTCCGCCGTGTCGTGTCATGGGGCCGCAGCAGCAATGTGTTCCTGCGGAACGGCGCCCGCCTGTACCTCGACGTGGGATCGCATCCGGAATATGCAACACCCGAATGCGACAGCCTGACCGAACTGGTCACCCACGACAAAGCGGGCGAGCGCATTCTGGAAGGCCTGCTCGTCGACGCCGAACGCCGCCTGCACGAGGAGGGAATCGCGGGCGACGTCTACCTGTTCAAGAACAACACCGACTCGGCGGGCAATTCGTACGGTTGCCACGAGAACTACCTCGTGGCCCGGCACGGTGAATTCTCCCGTCTGGCGGACATCCTGATTCCCTTCCTCGTCACGCGCCAGCTGATCTGCGGCGCGGGCAAGGTGCTGCAGACCCCCCGGGGCGCGGTCTACTGCGTCAGCCAGCGGGCCGAGCACATCTGGGAGGGCGTCAGCTCCGCCACCACCCGTTCCCGTCCGATCATCAACACCCGCGACGAGCCGCACGCGGACGCGGAGCGCTACCGGCGCCTCCACGTGATCGTCGGGGACTCCAACATGTCCGAGACGACGATGCTGCTCAAGGTCGGCGCCACGGACCTCGTGCTGCGCATGATCGAGGCGGGCACGGTGATGCGGGACCTGACCCTGGAGAACCCGATCCGGGCGATCCGCGAGGTCAGCCACGACATCACGGGCCAGCGCAAGGTGCGCCTGGCCAGCGGCCGCGAGGCCTCCGCCCTGGAGATCCAGCGCGAGTACTACGACAAGGCCCTGGACTTCGCCGAGCGGCGGGGGATCCGTACCGGGACCGTGGAGCGGGTGCTGGAGCTGTGGGGCCGCACCCTGGACGCCATCGAGGCCGAGGACCTGGACCGGATCGGCCGGGAGATCGACTGGGTCATGAAGTACCAGCTGATCGAGCGCTACCGGGCCAAGCACAACATGACCATGTCCAACCCGCGGGTCGCCCAGATAGACCTCGCGTACCACGACATCCACCGCCGGCGGGGTCTGTACTACCTGCTGGAGCGCAAGGGGCAGGCCGAGCGGGTCTGCAACGACCTGAAGATCTTCGAGGGCAAGTCGGTGCCCCCGCAGACGACCAGGGCGAGGCTGCGCGGGGACTTCATCCGCCGGGCGCAGGAGCAGCGGCGGGACTTCACCGTCGACTGGGTCCACCTCAAGCTCAACGACCAGGCGCAGCGCACCGTGCTGTGCAAGGACCCGTTCCGGTCGGTGGACGACCGGGTGGAGAAGCTGATCGCCGGTATGTGACCGGTGCGGCCGGGGGCCCCGTACGCGTTCGCGTGCGGGGTCCTCGCATGCCAGAGCCTTGTGGCGCAGGGGTCAGCCCGTAGAGTGGGCCGCTACGACGGACCATTCCAGCGACCCTGAGGACCACTGTGCGACGCCGACTTGCTGCCGCGCTCATCGTGCCGGCTCTGATGCTCACCGCGGCCTGCGGAGGGGGCGACGGCTCCGGGAAGAAGGACGCTTCTCCGTCGGCTTCCGCCTCCAAGCCCGCCGAGGTGCCCAAGCCGGTCGCCTCGGCCGACCCGATGCCGACGGTGGCCGGTGACGTGGGCAAGAAGGCCGAGATCACGGTCCCCAAGGGTGAGCCGAGCGGCAAGTTCGTGGTGAACGTGCTCAAGGAGGGCACCGGCCCGGAGGTCAAGAAGGACGACTTCGTGATCACCCGGTTCACGGGCAAGGTCTGGAAGAGCGGCAAGGACCTGCCGAGCTCCTACGACCAGGACGGCGAGCCGGTGCCGTTCAAGGCCGGTTCGACGGACATCCTGCCGGTGTTCGGCGAGAGCGTGCTCGGCAAGAAGGTCGGCAGCCGGCTGCTGGTCGTGGCCCCGCCGGCCGCGGCCTTCGGTGACCAGGGCCAGCCGAAGCTGGGCGTGGGCCCGAAGGACAACATCGTCTTCGTGATCGACGTGGACCAGGTCCCGCCGAAGAAGGCCGAGGGCACCCAGGCCCCCATCCCGTCGGACCTGCCGCAGGTCAAGGCCGACGAGGACAAGGAGGCGACGATCACGATCCCGAAGAACGACCCGCCGAAGGAGCTGGTCGACAAGGTCCTGATCGAGGGCAAGGGCCCGGAGGTCAAGTCCGGCCAGACCGTCTACATGCAGTACAGCGGTGCGGCGTGGGCCCCGAACCAGGGCAAGGACGCGGCGAAGCTGTTCGACAACTCCTGGAAGACCGGGCAGCCGTTCTCGACGAAGATCGGCCAGGGCAAGGTCATCGAGGGCTGGGACAAGGGCCTGGTGGGCAAGAAGGTCGGCAGCCGCGTGCTGCTGGTGATCCCGCCGGAGCAGGCGTACAAGGACCAGGCCCAGGGTGAGGACCTGCCGGCCAACTCCACGCTCGTCTTCGTCGTGGACATCGTCGCCGCAGTGTAAGACTGGTGGGGTTGCCCTTTTCCGCCTCCGCGGTCAGGGGCCCGCATCCGTACGCATGAGGAGCAGTTCCGTGAGCGACAAGCTCGAGAAGCCCGAGATCGACTTCCCCGACTTCCCGGTCCCGGCCGACCTGGTCATCGAGGACATCTGGGAGGGTGACGGCGCGGAGGCCAAGGCCGGCTCCGTGGTCTCGGTCCACTACGTGGGCGTGGCCTACTCCACCGGTGAGGAGTTCGACGCCTCCTGGAACCGCGGCTCGGCGCTGCAGTTCCCGCTGGGTGCCGGCCGGGTCATCGCCGGCTGGGACAAGGGCATCCAGGGCATGAAGGTCGGCGGCCGCCGCAAGCTGGTCATCCCGCCGCACCTCGGCTACGCCGACCGCGGCGCCGGCGACGCCATCAAGCCGGGCGAGACGCTGATCTTCGTCTGTGACCTGATGGCCGCCTGATCCACGGGCAGTCACCGCGCAGGGCCCCCGCCGTGAGGCGGGGGCCCTCGCTTTTGCCGGGGAGCGGCTTGGCGGTACGGTCAACGGTCACGAGTGTGTCGAGCAAGTGGGGGAAGGGCGTCGATGGCGATTGCCAAGGCCGAGCGGCTGATGAACCTGGCGCTGTGTCTGCTGGGGACCCGACGTCCCCTCAGCAAGCGCGAGCTGCGCGGTTCGATCGAGGCCTACCTCGAAGCCGGGAACGACGACTCCTTCAACCGCATGTTCGAGCGGGACAAGGACGACCTGCGCGAACTCGGCCTGGTGATCGAGACGGTGGAGAACCTGGAGGGCGAGACCGGCTACCTGGCCCGCCGCGACAGCAACCGGCTGCCGCCCGTCTCCCTGGACGCCGAGGAGGCCGCCGCCCTCGGGCTGGCCGCCAAGGTCTGGCAGCAGGCCCGCCTCGCGGGCGCGGCCAGCGGCGCCCTGCAGAAGCTGCGCGCGGGCGGGATGCCGGAGGCCGGCGACCCGTACGAGGGGCAGCACAGTGCGATCGAGCCGCGCATCCCCGTCCACGAGGCGGCCTTCGAGCCGCTGATGCTGGCCTGCCGGGACCGCCGCCCGGTGGTCTTCGACTACCGCAAGTCCAACGCCGCCCGGCCCGAGCCGCGCCAGGTCGAGCCGTGGGCCCTGGAGTGCTGGCGCGGCCACTGGTACCTGGCCGGCTACGACCGTGACCGCGGTGCGGAGCGGGTGTTCCGGCTCTCCCGGATCACCGGCAAGGTCCGCTCCCGGGCCGGGAAGTACACCGCCGAGGTCCCCGACGTGGTGACCGTGCGGGAGACCGTGGCGGCGTGGGCCGGGGAGGGCGCCCAGCGGTCGGCGCTGATCCGGCTGCGCGCCGGTTCCGGCTACCCGCTGCGGGCCAAGGCCACCGCGGTGCGCGAGGGCGCCGACGGCTGGGACGAGCTGGAGATCCCCTACGGGCACGGGCTGGACGCCTGGCTCGTGGAGTTCGGCCCGGACGTCGTGGTCGTGGAGCCCGCGGACCTGCGGGCCGACGTGGTCGACCGGCTGCGCGCCGTCGCCCAGGGCTGACCAGGAACTTCACTAGCTACGCCCTGAGGGGGAGACGTACCAGCATGGCCGCGAACGCCATCGACCAGACCCGCCGGATGCTGTCCCTGGTGACCTACCTGCGCGAGCGCCCCGGGGCGCACGTCGCGGACGTCGCCCGCGCGTTCGGGATCACCGAGGACGAGCTGATCTCGGACCTCGACGTCCTGCCCATGTGCGGCACCAGCTTCCGCGGCGGGGACCTGCTCGACATCGACACCGACGGCGACCGCATCTGGTGGCACAACGCCGACGCCTCGGGCGAGTCCACCGCCGAGCCGCTGCGGCTGGCCGCCGACGAGGCCACCTCCCTGCTGGTGGCCGCCCGTGCGGTGGCCACCCTGCCGGGGCTGCGCGAGAGCGACCGCGACGCCCTGCAGCGGGCCACCGCCAAGCTGGAGGCGGCCGCCGGCGAGGCCGCCGGGGCCAGCTCCCGGCTGTCGGTGACCTTCGAGTCGGAGGGCGGGGTCTTCGCCGACGTCGACCGGGCCATCTCCGAGCGGCGCCGGCTGTGGCTGCGCTACTACTCGCCCGCCCGCGACGAGCTCACCGAGCGCACCGTCGACCCGATCCGCCTCTTCGCGGTGGGGCACACCTACCTGGAGGGCTGGTGCCACCTCTCGGAGGCCCGGCGCACCTTCCGCCTCGACCGGGTCGCCGAGATCCGCCTCCTCGACGAGCGCGCCGAACCGCCCGCCATCGAGCCCCGGGACCTGTCGGAGGGCCTGGTCCAGCCGGCCGCCGAGGACCCCGAGGTGGTCGTCGAGGTCGGCCCCGGCGGCCGCTGGGTCGCCGAGTACTACCCGCACGACAGCGCCGACGAGCTGCCCGACGGGGGCCTGCGGATCGTGCTGCGCAGCCCCGACCCGGCCTCCCTGCGGCGGCTCGCGCTGCGCCTGGGCCGTGACGGGCGCATCGTCTCGCCGCCCGAGCTGGCCCGCAGCGCCCGCAAGGCCGCCACAGAAGCACTCGCGGGGTACGGGGAACAGGTCTAGAGGGAGCGCGGAGAGATGTCGCCATCTTCCGGTGCGGAACCGGTCACCTTCAAGGCCGCCTGTCCCGAGTGCCGGGCCCGCTTCGAGCTCGCGGCGGACGCCCTGCGGCTGGCGATCGGCGGCAGCCGGCGGACCACGTTCTACTCCTTCACCTGCCCCGAGTGCTCCGCGCAGGTCCGCAAACCCGCCGGTGAGCGCATCGTGGAGCTGCTGACCGGCGGGGGAGTGAGCACCCTGCGCAGCCTGTGAGGGCGGGGCGCTAGGCTCGTCCCATGCTGTGGCCGATGCTTGCGATTGCCCTGGGCTTCCTCGGGGTCGCCGTCCTGTCCGTGCTGGCCCTGCGGGTCTTCCTGGAGGTACGGCGGCTGTCGGGCCAGGTGGCCTCGGCCAGCCGCCGGATCACCGAGGCCTCGGGGGACCTGGAGCGGGCGGCGGCCGACCTGGCGGGGGCCGCGCGGCGCGAGGGCTCGCTGCGGACCTAGCCGCTCGGTACGCAGGCGTTCACGTACCGGTTATGGAAACCGCGCGGCCGGACCCGTACCGTCGGAGCCGCAGGCAAGCGCGGACACCCCCGGGGATTGCCGGGCGTTCACTCCCGGGGGTTACGATCCATGTCAGAGAGGTACCGGACGATGCCTGTCCGGTACCACGAGGCCACCACAAACCAGCCGTTTCGGTGAGTAAGGAAGACACACATGATCGGCAATCTGAAGCCCCTCGAGATCCTTCTGATCATCGCTGTGATCGTGCTTCTGTTCGGCGCCAAGAAGCTCCCCGAGATGGCCCGCTCGCTCGGCAAGTCGGCCCGTATCCTCAAGAGCGAGGCCAAGGCCATGAAGAAGGACGGCGAGGCCGACGACGCGCCCGCCGCCGCTCCGGCCGCCGACACCCAGCAGCCCGTCGCCCCGCGGACCATCCAGGCCGCCCCCGGTGACGTGACCAGCTCCCGTCCGGTCGGCGAGCCCGGCCGCACCGCCCAGGGCTGACACCCGGGGGGCCTCCCCCCGGCACGCCGGTCATTTGCAACGAGACAAGGGACGTGGGTTGCTCAAGTCCGCCCGCAAGCAGGGGAAACGAGATCGGGGTCCGAAGGACGCCGAAGGGCGGATGCCGCTCGTCGAGCACCTGCGTGAGCTGAGAAACCGCCTGCTGAAGTCGGTCCTGGCGATCGGTCTGATCACGATCGTCTGCGCCTATTTCTACCGGCCGATCATCGACTTCCTGCTGGAGCCGATGCTCTCCTCCGTCGGCTGCGTGAACGGTGCCACCCACCAGCGCAACGGCGCCCCCTGCGCCGAGATGACGGCCAACGGTCTGACCGGCCCGTTCTCCATCGCGCTCAAGGTCGGTCTCTCCGCGGGCATGGTGCTGTCCGCCCCGGTGTGGCTGTACCAGCTGTGGGCGTTCGCCGCCCCCGGCCTGCACAAGAACGAGAAGCGGTACACGCTGAGCTTCGTGGCCGTCGGCGCCCCGCTGTTCCTGGCCGGCGCGATCCTCGCGTACAAGATCCTCCCGCAGACCGCGGAGATCCTCCTCGGCTTCACCCCCGACCACGTCAAGAACCTGCTCCCGGTCGACGACTACCTCGACCTGGTGACGCGCATGGTCGTGGTCTTCGGCCTCGCCTTCGAGCTCCCGCTGATCCTGGTCCTGCTGAACTTCACCGGGATCCTCAGCGCCAAGCGGCTCGGCAGCTGGTGGCGGATCATGGTCCTCGGCATCACGATCTTCTCGGCGTTCGCCACGCCCACCGGCGACCCGATCACCATGCTGACCCTGGCCTCCCCGATCGTGGCCCTGTACTTCCTGGCCCTCGGGGTGTGCCTGCTCAACGACCGCCGCCGCCGGCGCGCCAACCCGGACGCCGACCTCGACGACGACGAGGCCTCGGAGCTGGACCTGACCCCCTCGACCATCGGCGGGGCGGACACGGCCCCGGCCCCCTCCGTACTGCCCGAGCAGTCCGACGGCGGCCGCCGCCAGATCAACGGTTACGACGACGCCACCTGACAGGTAGATTCCCCGGGATGAGCGCAGAGATCACCCTCTTCGTCAATCCCACCGCAGGACGCGGCCGGGGCGCGCACGCCGCGCAGCCGGCCGCTTCCGCGCTCCGTGAGGCCGGGTTCTCGGTGCGGACCGTCGTCGGCGCCGACGCCGCCGACGCCCTCGCACGGCTGCGCGCCGCCGTCCGCGGGGGCACCGGCGCCGTGATCGCCGTCGGCGGCGACGGGGTCGTCTCCCTGGCCCTCCAGGCCCTGGCCGGCACCCTCACACCGCTCGGCGTGGTCGCCGCCGGCACCGGGAACGACTTCGCCCGCTCCCTCGGCCTGCCCGTACGGCAACCGGCCCGCGCGGGCCGGCTGGCCGCCGAGGCCCTCAAGGAGGGCCGGATCCGGGAGATCGACCTCGGCCGCGTCGGCGACACCTGGTACGGGACCGTGCTGTGCTCCGGCTTCGACTCGCGGGTCAACGACCGCGGCAACCGGATGCGGCTGCCGCTCGGCCGCTTCAAGTACGACCTCGCCATCCTCGCCGAGCTCGCCGCCTTCCGGCCCCGGCCCTACCGGATCACCCTCGACGACGGGCCCGCCGTCGAGACCGAGGCCACGCTCGTGGCGGTCGGCAACGGGACCTCGTACGGCGGCGGGATGCGCATCTGCGCCGGCGCCCGGCCCGACGACGGGCTCCTCGACGTCACCGTCGTCGGCGCCTGCTCCCGCGCCACCCTGCTCAAGGTGTTCCCGCAGGTCTACCAGGGGACGCACCTGGGCCACCCCGCGGTCACCGTCCACCGGGCCGCGAAAGTGGTCCTGGAGGCGCCCGGCCTGACCGCCTACGCGGACGGCGAGCCCCTGGGCCCCCTCCCGGTCACCGCCGAGTGCGTCCCCGGCGCCCTCCGGCTGATCGGATAAATGATCGGGACTGTTGTCAGGGGCGACGGGTAGGCTCGAGGGCAAGATGACCGAAGAACTCTCACCCGCCGAGCGGTACGCCGCTGCCCGGATCCGCGCCGCCGAAGAGGCCTCCGCCCTGGCCCCCTTCCGCGAGATGTACGAATTCGACCTGGACGCGTACCAGGTCGAGGCCTGCAAGGCACTGGAGGCCGGCAAGGGCGTCCTCGTGGCCGCCCCGACCGGCTCGGGCAAGACCATCGTGGGCGAGTTCGCCGTGCACCTCGCCCTCCAGCAGGGCCGCAAGTGCTTCTACACGACGCCCATCAAGGCCCTGTCGAACCAGAAGTTCGCCGACCTCGTCAAGCGCTACGGCGCCGACAAGGTCGGCCTGCTGACCGGTGACAACAGCGTCAACGGCGATGCCCCCGTGGTCGTGATGACCACCGAGGTGCTCCGCAACATGCTGTACGCGGGCTCCCAGGCGCTCGGCGGCCTCGGCTACGTCGTGATGGACGAGGTGCACTACCTCTCCGACCGCTTCCGCGGCGCCGTCTGGGAAGAGGTGATCATCCACCTCCCCGAGTCGGTGACGCTGGTCTCGCTCTCCGCGACCGTCTCCAACGCCGAGGAGTTCGGCGACTGGCTCGACACCGTCCGCGGCGACACCGAGGTGATCGTCTCCGAGGAGCGGCCCGTCCCGCTGTGGCAGCACGTCATGGCCGGCCGGCGGATCTACGACCTCTTCGAGGAGGAGTCCGACCACGGAGGCCGAGGCTCCACCCGCCGCGAGGTCAACCCCGACCTGCTGCGCATGGCCCGCGAGGAGAACACCCGCGGCTACAGCCCCAAGGACCGGCGCCGCGGCAAGATGGTCCGCGAGGCCGACCGCGAGCGCGAACGCCGCTCCCGCAGCCGCATCTGGACCCCCGGCCGCCCCGAGGTCATCGCCCGCCTGGACAACGACGACCTGCTCCCGGCCATCAACTTCATCTTCAGCCGGGCCGGCTGCGAGGCCGCCGTCCAGCAGTGCCTCTACGCGGGCCTGCGGCTCAACGACGACACCGCGCGCCTGAAGGTCCGCGAGATCGTCGAGGAGCGCACCGCCTCCATCCCCGCCGAGGACCTCCACGTCCTGGGCTACTACGAGTGGCTCGAAGGCCTGGAACGCGGCATCGCCGCCCACCACGCGGGCATGCTCCCCACCTTCAAGGAGGTCGTGGAGGAACTGTTCGTCCGCGGCCTGGTGAAGGCCGTCTTCGCCACGGAGACCCTCGCCCTGGGCATCAACATGCCCGCGCGCACGGTCATCCTGGAGAAGCTCGTCAAGTGGAACGGCGAACAGCACGCCGACATCACCCCCGGCGAGTACACCCAGCTCACCGGCCGGGCCGGCCGCCGCGGCATCGACGTCGAGGGCCACGCCGTGGTGCTCTGGCAGCGCGGCATGGACCCGGTGCAGCTCGCCGGCCTCGCCGGCACCCGCACCTATCCGCTGCGCTCCAGCTTCAAGCCCTCGTACAACATGGCCGTCAACCTGGTCCAGCAGTTCGGGCGGCACCGCTCCCGCGAACTCCTGGAGACCTCCTTCGCGCAGTTCCAGGCCGACCGCTCGGTCGTCGGGATCTCCCGCCAGGTCCAGCGCAACGAGGAGGGCCTCGACGGCTACCGCGAGGGCATGACCTGCCACCTCGGCGACTTCGAGGAGTACGCGCGGCTGCGCCGCGACCTCAAGGACCGCGAGACCGACCTGGCCAAGCAGGGCGCGGCCCAGCGCCGCGCCCAGGCGGCGAGTTCGCTGGAGAAGCTCAAGCCGGGCGACATCATCCACGTCCCCACGGGCAAGTTCGCCGGGCTCGCTCTGGTCCTGGACCCGGGCGTGCCGGGCGGCCGGAGCAACGGGCACCGAGGGTACGAGTACCACGAGGGCCCGCGGCCGCTGGTGCTCACCGCCGAGCGGCAGGTCAAGCGGCTCGCCGCGATCGACTTCCCGGTGCCGGTCGAGGCCCTCGACCGGATGCGGATCCCGAAGACCTTCAACCCGCGCTCCCCGCAGTCCCGCCGGGACCTGGCGACCGCCCTGCGCAACAAGGCCGGCAACGTCCAGCCCGAGCGGCAGCGGCGCGGCCGGGCCGCGGCGGCCGACGACCGCGAGATCGCCCGGCTGCGCGCCGAGCTGCGGGCGCACCCCTGCCACGGCTGCGACGAGCGCGAGGACCACGCCCGCTGGGCGGAGCGCTACCACCGGCTCAAGCGGGACACCCAGCAGCTGGAGCGGCGCATCGAGGGCCGGACGAACACCATCGCCCGCACCTTCGACCGGATCCACGCGCTGCTCACCGAGCTGGACTACCTGCGCGAGGACGAGGTCACCGTGCACGGCAAGCGGCTGGCCCGGCTCTACGGCGAGCTGGACCTGCTGGCCTCGGAGTGCCTGCGCGAGGGCGTGTGGGAGGGGCTGAACCCGGCCGAACTGGCCGCCTGCGTCTCCGCGCTGGTCTTCGAGGCCCGCCAGTCCGACGACGCGGCCCCGCCGAAGGTGCCGAACGGCCCGGCGAAGGCGGCGCTCGGTGAGATGGTCCGCATCTGGGGCCGGCTCGACGCCCTGGAGGAGGAGCACCGCATCAACCAGGCGGAGGGCGTGGGCCAGCGCGAGCCGGACCTCGGCTTCGCGTGGGCGGCCTACCAGTGGGCCTCCGACAAGAGCCTGGACGAGGTGCTGCGCGAGGCGGAGATGCCGGCCGGTGACTTCGTGCGCTGGTGCAAGCAGGTCATCGACGTCCTCGGGCAGATCGCGGCGGCGGCACCGGCCTCCACCGCCCCGCCGTCCTCGTCCGGCGGGAGCACGGTGGCGAAGAACGCCCGCAAGGCCGTCGACGCCCTGCTGCGGGGTGTCGTGGCCTACAGCTCGGTGGGGTAGCCCCCTTTGGGGCTTCCTCCGAGCTCGTGGACGGCCGGATCTCATCTCTGGCCATGATCCCGTCGCCGCCTCCTGTGCGACGATCGGAGCATGAGCGGGGGAAGTGACGAAGGGCCGAGACGGGTCGGTCGGCCGCGTGCCGATCAGCTGAGAGCGCCGAGCGGCCGGCCGCCGCGCGAGGAACTCCTCTGCGCGGCGGCCGAGCTGTTCACGGTGCGGGGGTACGCGGCCACCACCACGCGGGCGGTGGCCGAGCGGGCCGGGATGCGGCAGGCCACGATGTACCACTACTTCGGCGGCAAGGAGGAACTGCTCGCCGAGCTCCTGGAGTCCACGGTCGCCCCGTCCCTCGCGCTCTCCCGCCGGCTGCTGGCCGAGACCGGCCGGCCCGCCGCGCGCCGGCTGTGGGAGCTGTGCCGCTCGGACGTCCTGCTGCTGTGCGGCGGGCCGCACAACCTGGGCGCCCTCTACCTGCTGCCCGAGCTGCACCGGCCCCTTCTGGAGCCGTTCCGCCGGATGCGCGACGAACTGCGCGACAACTACCGGGCCTTGCTCGGCGCGATCCCGGTGGGGGCCGAACTGGCCGCGGACACGGCCGCCCTGGCCGTGCGGGGCGACCTGGTCTTCGGCCTCGTCGAGGGGGTCATGCTGGTCCGCCGCTGCGACCCGGCCCGTCCCGCGGCGGCCCTCGCGGAAGCCGCGGCGGACGCGGCGCTGCGCATCGCGGGCGTGGCCCCCGGGCGTTAGCCGGCGGGCGGGCCCGCCGTCCAGCCCTCGGGGTCGTCCCAGGCCTGGAGGGTCAGGCCCGTCTCCAGGCGGTGGGCGAGGCCCGTGACCGGGTCGGTGAAGGCCAGGGTGCGGGCCAGCAGCTGGAGCGGGCGCCGGTAGTCCGCCGGGTCGGCCGGGTCGGCGACCACCGGGTAGACCGGGTCGCCCAGGATGGGCAGGCCGAGGCTGTTCATGTGCACCCGCAGCTGGTGGGTGCGCCCGGTGTGCGGGGTGAGCCGGTAGCGGCCGAGGGTGCCGCGGGTCTCGACGAGTTCGACCAGGCTCTCGGCGTTGGGCTCGGCGTCCGCGACCTCGACCGCGGCCATCTGCCCGCGGACCTTCTCGATGTGGCTGCGGACGGTCCGGGGCAGGGAGACGGCCGGGTCGTGGGCGGCGAGGGCCTCGTACTCCTTGCGGACCCGGCGCTGCTGGAACAGCAGCT
This sequence comes from Streptomyces sp. NPDC058157, assembly GCF_042884105.1. NCBI lineage: Bacteria > Bacillati > Actinomycetota > Actinomycetes > Kitasatosporales > Streptomycetaceae > Streptomyces > Streptomyces sp. NPDC058157. The sequence continues at coordinate 10,053 of NZ_JBHVUQ010000040.1, read as the reverse complement.
GGTAGGCGCCGCGGTCCTCGGGGCGGATGCTGAACATCACCAGCCCGGCCGTCATCCGGTCCAGGCGGTGCGCGGGGCTGAGCGCGGGCAGGTCCAGCTCGCGGCGCAGCCGGGCCAGGGCGGTCTGGGTGACGTGGCTGCCGCGCGGGGTGGTCGCCAGGAAGTGCGGCTTGTCCACCACCAGGAGGTGCGCGTCGCGGTGGACGACGCGGATCGGGAACGGGACGGCGGGCTCGGCCGGCATGTCCCGGTGGAACCAGAGCCAGCCGCCGGGCTCGTAGGGGTCCTGCGGTCGCAGCACCCGCCCGCCCTCGCCGAGCACCCGGCCCTGGGCGAGCAGCCGGGCCATGGACTCGGCGCCGCGCGTGCCGGCGTAGCGCTCCGTCAGGTAGTCGCCCAGGTGCGGCCAGCGCCCTTCGGGGTCGGGGGGCAGGCGCATCCGGACGGGGTCGATGCCGTCCTGCTGGGGGAGGGGTGCGGGAGGGATGTGGGATCTGCGGCTCACCGGGACCAGGGTAGGGGGCCCGCTCTAGCGGCGGGTGAAGGTGCCCAGGTGTTCGGCGTCCAGGTACTCGATGCGGACCTTGCCGTCGGAGAAGGTCACCCCGGTGCGGCCGACGGCGTTCTCGCCGGCGGTCTCGAAGCTGAACGTGTCCCCGGAGTAGTGGGTCAGGGGGAAGCGCAGGGGCTTGGGGCCGAGGGAGAGGGTGAGGGCGCCCTTGGCGTCGGCGGTGACGGTGGCGGGGCCGTAGAAGGGGTTGTCGTAGGTGCCGGTGTAGGTGCTCGCCGCCTTGGCGGGCGCTGCGCCGGTCGGGGGGTGGGCGTAGTCGGTGGCCGAGCGGTGGCCCTCGTTGAGCTCCTGGGCGTACACCGAGGCGGTCAGGGCCAGCCAGTCGGTGGTGGGCCCGCCGTGTTCGGCGGTGTCGAAGAAGTCCAGGGCGATGGCGTCGGCCTGGCCGACCGGGGCCGCGTTGGTCAGGACGACGATGCCGAGCTGTTCGAGGGGGAGCATGGTGACGTTGGTGTTGGCGCCGAGTTCGAAGCCCCCGGAGTGGCCCAGGCGCAGCCGGCCGGCGTCGTCGTAGCTGACGTTCCAGCCGAGCCCGTAGAACTGCGGGACGCCGCGGAAGGTCTGAGCCTGCGAGACGATCTCGGGGAGGCGGGTGCGGTTCAGGTGGTCGGCGGGGATGATCCGCTTCCCGTCGAGGACGCCGTCGCCGAGCTGGAGGCGCAGCCAGCGGGCCATGTCGCGGGCGGTGGAGCTGGTCCCGCCGGCCGGGGCCTGGGCGTCGGCGTCGCGGACGTAGCGGGGGCTCCAGGTGCCGTCCGGGTTCTTCACGTGGCCGTAGGCGCGGTCGGCGGCGTTCGCGTAGGCGGAGAACTCGGTGCTGGTGTGCGTCATCCCGGCGGGCTTGAACAGGGTGTCCGCGCTGAGCTTCTGCCAGCTGGTGCCGTGGTCGCGGGCGACGGCCTCGGCGGCGGCGGTGAGGCCGAAGTTGGTGTAGGCGTAACTGGCGCGGAAGGGGGTGAGGGGCTCCTCGCGGAGGTGGCCGAGGATGTACGACTGGTCGTAGCCGAGGTCTTCGAGGAGGTCGCCGGCGTGGTCGGGGAGGCCGGTGCGGTGGGAGAAGAGGTCGGCGGGGGTGACGTGGGAGGTCACCCAGGGGTCCTTGAGGGCGAAGCCGGGGAGGGAGGAGCCGAGGGGCCGGTCCCAGTCGGCGGGGTCGCGGAGGGCTCCGGCGACGACGGTGGAGGAGATCGGCTTCGAGACGGAGGCCAGCTGGAAGACGGTGTCGGGGTCGACGGTGGCGGCCTCGCCGGTGCGGCGGAGGCCGAAGCCCTTGAGGTAGAGCACCTTGTCGCGGTGGACGACGGCCACCGCCACGCCGGGGATGCCGGTGCGGCGCATGACGTCCGCCACGGTGGCGTCGAGCCGGGCCACCGCCTTGGCGACGGCGGCGTCGCCGATGAGGGGCTTGGGCGGCGGGGGCGGAGTCGGCTCCGCCGCCGTGGCCGTCCCGGCGGTGAGCAGGATCGCCGCCCCGGCGAATGCGGCGGCGCGGTGCGTACGCATGTCGCCATTGTGGCGTTCGGGTGGGTTTGGTGCGCGGTGAGGCCGCTGCGCGGAGCCGTCTCCCCGCCCCGGGGCTATAGCCCCGCCGGCGTTTGAGGCGCGGGGTCTGGGGCGGAGCCCCTGGGGGCACCTCCCAGCGGTAGCTGGGGGAGGAACGGAGGAAGGGCGGGGCGGGGAGAGGCTCCGCGCAGCGGCGACGGCGGAGCACCCCGCAGGGGTCAGGCGGCGGCTGCGGCGGGGACGTCCTGTTCGGCTTCGACCGTGGCGTTCCAGTCGCGCTTGATGGCCCGCCAGCCCTCGTCCGTCTCGCCGTGGCGCCAGTACCCCGAGATGGACAGCCGCTCGCGCGCGATGCCCCGTTCCAGACGCAGGTGGCGGCGGAGTTCCTTCACGAAGCCCGCCTCGCCGTGGACGAAGGCGTGGACGTCCGGGGAGGGGAAGTCCAGGCCGGTGACGGCCTCCAGCAGGGCCGCGCCCACCGGGCGGTCGCCGCGGTGGAGCCAGATCGGGGTGACGCCGTCCGGGGTGGCGATGTCCTGCTCGTCCTGCGGGCCCTCGATCTCCACGAAGGCGTACACCCGCGCCCCCCGCGGCATCCGCTCCATCGAGGCGGCGATCGCCGGCAGGGCGCTCTCGTCGCCCGCGAGGAGGTGCCAGTCGGCGACCGGGTCCGGGGCGTAGCAGCCGCCGGGGCCGAGGAAGTGGACCGGCTCGCCGGGCTGGACGCGGGCCGCCCAGGGGCCCGCGAGGCCCTCGTCGCCGTGGACGACGAAGTCGAGGGTCAGCTCCAGCCGCTCCGGGTCCCAGGCGCGGACCGTGTAGGCGCGCTGGCGGGGCCAGGCCTCGCGGCGGTGGGTCGCGCGGATCACGTCGAGGTCCCAGGGCTCGGCGTACCGCACGCCCTCGGGTTCGAAGAGGAGCTTGACGTAGTGGTCGGTGTACGCGCCCGCGCCGAATCCGGCCAGTCCGTCGCCGCCGAGAACGAGGCGCACCATGTGCGGTGTCAGCCGTTCGGTGCGTACGACCACTGCGGTGCCGACGGTACGGGCGCGTCCTTCTGCCACGGTCTCTCCCCTGGTACTTACGAAGCTTAGGATTACCTAAGTTAGCACCTTATCGGCGCAGCGCGCTGCTCAGGCGTGACATTGCTCCTCCCAGACCCCACCGATGGGCGAGCGCGTCGACCATCTCGGGTCGAGCGGGGGCCTGTGGGAGGGCCGGGTCGAACGGGGGCAGCGGGACGTCCGCCGCCACCTTGACGACCTTCGGGGCCACCGCCAGATAGGGGCGGGATTCGTCCAGGCGCTTGCGCTGGGTGGGGGTCAGCTTCGACTCGGGGTCGTCGACCGCCGCGATGATCCCGGCCAGGTCCCCGTACGCGTCCAGCAGCTTGGCGGCCGTCTTCTCGCCGATGCCGGGGACGCCCGGCAGGCCGTCGCTCGGGTCGCCGCGCAGCAGTGCCAGGTCCGCGTAGCCGGGGCCGTCCACCCCGTACTTCTCGCGCAGCCAGGCCTCGTCGGTGACCTGGAGGGTGCCCACGCCCTTGAGCGGGTACAGGACGCGGCGCGCCCGGGCGTCGTCGACCAGCTGGTAGAGGTCCCGGTCGCCGGTGACGATGTCCACCGGGCCGGTGGCGCGGGCCGTCAGGGTGCCGATCACGTCGTCCGCCTCGTACCCGGCGACCCCCACCCGGGCGATGCCGAACGCGTCCAGCGCCGCCTCGATGACCGGGACCTGCGGGGCGAGGGTGTCCGGGGTCTCCTCCAGGTCCGGGCCCGACTCCGAGAGCTCCGCGACCCGGTGCGCCTTGTACGAGGGGATCAGCTCCACCCGCCAGTGCGGCCGCCAGTCGGCGTCCATGCAGGCCACCAGGTCGTCGGGGCGGTGGTCCTGCACCAGCCGGCCGATGAAGTCGAGGAGCCCGCGCACCGCGTTGACCGGGGTGCCGTCCGGGGCCTTCACGGAGTCCGGGACGCCGAAGTAGGCGCGGTAGTAGAGGGACGCGGTGTCCAGGAGCATCAGCCGTCGTGTGGTCGTCGTCATGCAGGCGATGATGCCGTAACGCCGCCCGGCCGCAGCCCGTCACCCCTGGTGGGTGAATGACCACTCAAACAGTGCGTCCGGCGAGCGCGCAGGGGCTTCCTCCCCGAGGGTGTTGATCACCGGCGGGCCGCTCGGCCGCGCCCGGTCCCGCCCCAGCCCCACCCAGGAGCCCCGATGGATGCCGCCGAGTCCACCGCACCCGCCCGCAGGACCGTCATCAGGGCCGGAGCGGTGGCCGCCGCCGCGCTGGCCGTGTGCCCCCGCACCGCGGCCGCGGCGAGCGCGCAGGCCCCGTCGGCCGCCGCACCCGCGGCGGCCGTCCCCGCGGCGGCCGCACCCGCCCGGGCCGACGGCGCCGCGGACCTGCCCCTGCGCTCCGACCGCAGCAGCCAGGGCGACATCCTGGCGGGCTCCCGCAAGGACCAGGCCTGCCTGTTGTTCCTGCGCTTCCGCGAGCCGGTCCTGGCCCGGCGCTGGCTGCGCCGGCTGCTGCCGGAGATCTCCACCACGGAGGAGATGGCGAAGTTCAACGCCGCCTTCAGCGCCGCCCGGGTCAAGGCGGGCGGCACGGACCCGGCCTCCCTCTCCGCCCAGTGGACCGGGCTCTCCCTCACCCATGCCGGCCTGGCCTTCCTGGCCGGGCGGGACCCCTTCCCGGCCGTGGCGCCCGGCAGCACCGCCGAGGCCTTCGCCCAGGGCCCCGCCCAGCGGGCCGAGGCGCTCGGGGACACCGGCGACAGCTCCCCCGAGTCCTGGCTGTTCGGCGGCGAGGGGCCGCACCGCGCCGTGCACGCGGTCCTCAACCTCGCGGCGGACGACCCCAGGAAGCTCGCCGCGGCCGTCGACCGCCACCTGAACGCCCTGGGGCCCGCCCAGGGGGTGCTCGTCTTCCGGCAGGACGCCGGTACCCTGCCCGGCGCGCTGCGCGGGCACGAGCACTTCGGGTTCACCGACGGCATCAGCCAGCCCGGGGTGCGCGGCTTCCACGCCCCCGACCCGGCGACCGGGAACACCGTCCTGGGCAAGCCCGGCGCCCGGCTGGTCCCCGCCGGGGAGTTCCTCGTGGGCCGGGAGAAGGCCGGCCAGCGGCCCGCGGGGCTGCCCGCCTGGGCCACCGGGGGCTCCTTCCAGGTGGTCCGCAGGCTCGCCCAGGACGTCCCCGGCTGGTGGGCGCAGGTCCGCGAGCGGCTCGCCGACCTCAAGCGGGCCGGCGCCGCCCCCGCCGACGCCACCGACACCTGGCTCGCCGCCCGGCTGGTGGGCCGCTGGCCCGGCGGCACCCCCGTCGCGGGCTGCCCGCTTGCCGAACAGCCCTGCCCCGCCGGTACCGGCCCGACCGCCGTCTCCTACCGCGACGACCCGCAGGGCTGGCGCACCCCGCTGTTCGCGCACATCCGCAAGGGCAACCCGCGCGACGGCATCGTCCCCCTCCCCGGCCGCCCCCCGCTGGACCCCGCCGTCACCGACACCCACCGCATCATCCGGCGCGGCATCCCCTACGGCCCCGCGTACGATCCGCAGCAGGAGCCCGGCCGGGGCACGAACGGGGCCTCCCGCGGCCTGGTGTTCATCGCCTACCAGGCCGACCTGGTCCAGCAGTTCGAGTTCGTGGCCAGACAGTGGATCAACGAGCCGGACTTCCCGGCCGGCCGCAACCCGCGCACCGGCTCCGACCCCGTGCTCGGCCCCGGCTCCCCGGTCGCCTTCGAAAGCGAGTCCGGCACCGGCAGCCGCGCCACCACCCTGGACTTCGGCCGCTTCATCCACACCGAGGGCGCCCTCTACGCCTTCACCCCCTCGATCCCCACCCTGACGGCCCTGGCCGAAGGCAGGCTCGACGTCTCCGTGGAGGTCCACCCCGGCACCGTCCTGCGCGCCGGCGACGTCCTCGACGCCGGCGCCGCCCGGCTGACCCTCGCCGCCGACGGGGACCTCGCCCTCCTCGACCCCTCCGGCGAGCCCCTGTGGAGCGCCGGCACCGCGGGCAAGGGGAGCGGGGCCGCCTTCTCGGCCGACGGCGAGCTCACCGTGCGCACCGCCGACGGCGCGGCGGCCTGGAGCAGCGGCACCGCCGGCCACCCCGGAGCCCGGCTCCTGGTCCGCCCCGGCGGCGACGCGGTGATCCTCGACGGCGACCGTGTGCTGTGGCGGGCCGGTCGCGGCCACGCAGGGTGACCGGCCGGGTACGGGAATCGGCCGGGGAACGGCCCGGAGGTCCCTTGCGCGCGAATCCGGGGGCGGTTGCTGCGTAAGGTGCTTACAGCACACCGATGTGCGACGACGGGTAGGGGAGGGCAGCCCCGACATGAACGGCAAGGAAGACGGACACATCGCCGACGCAGCGGACGCCACGGACGGCGGGAACGGCACGGCATTCGGATACGCCCGGGCGGGCGCTCCGGGTGCCGGCGACCTCGACGTCAACGACAAGGAGAAGGACGCCAAGGAGCAGCCGCTGCGGGTGGGCGTCGCCGTGCGCAAGCGGCGGCGCGCGCTCCACCTCACGCTGGCCGCGGTGTCGGCGCGCAGCGGACTGTCCGTGCCCTTCCTCAGCCAGATAGAGAACGAGCGCGCCCGCCCCAGCATGCGTTCGCTGGAGCGGGTCGCCGACGCCCTGGAGACCACGGCGGTCGACCTGCTCGCCGCCTCCGACACCGCCCGCACGGTGGACCTGGTGCGGGCCGGCGACGACTCCGGACTCGGGCCGGTGGGCGGCGTACGCCCCCTCGTCCGGGGCCACCACCAGCTGCACGCGCTGGAGTTCAACGGTGACCAGGACGCCGGCCGCGAGTACCAGCACCGCAACGACGAGCTGATGTACGTGGTCTCCGGGGCCTGCCAGGTGGAGGCCGAGGGCCGCGCCTACCGGCTGGAGAGCGGGGACGCGCTGTTCCTCTCCGGCGGGGTGCGCCACCGCTGGAGGGCCGTCAGCGACGACACCCGGCTGCTGGTCGTGGCTGTCGGCGACCACATCCACGCCACCTCCGAGCCGCCCGCTCCGGGGCGCTGAGCCGGTGCGCGTCGTCTCCCTCGTGCCCTCCCTGACGGAGGCGGTCGCGGTGAGCGCGCCCGGCCTGCTGGCCGGGGTGACCGACTGGTGCACGCACCCGGCGGAGCTGGGGGAGGCCCGGCGGATCGGCGGGACCAAGAACCCCGACGTACGGGCCGTCGTGGAGCTGCGCCCGGACCTGGTGGTCGCCAACGAGGAGGAGAACCGGGCCCCCGACGTGGCGGAGCTGCGCGCGGCCGGGCTGGAGGTGCTGGTCACCGAGGTCCGGGACCTCCCGCAGGCCTTCTCCGAGCTGGACCGGCTCCTGGTGGGGGCGCTGGGGCTGGAGCGGCCCGCGTGGCTGGACCGGGCCGAGGAGGCCTGGGCGGCCGTGGAGCCCGCGGGGGAGTGGACGGCCTTCGTGCCGATCTGGCGGCGGCCCTGGATGGTGCTGGGCCGGGACACCTTCGCGGGCGACCTCCTCGCCCGGCTGGGGGTGCGCAACGCGTACGCCGGGCACCCGGAGCGGTATCCGAGGGTGCCGGCGCAGGAGCTCGCGGAGAGCGGCTGCGACCTGGTGGTGCTGCCCGACGAGCCCTACCGCTTCACCGCCGCCGACGGCCCGGAGGCCTTCCCGGGCCTGCCGTCCGCGCTCGTCAGCGGCCGCCACCTGACCTGGTACGGGCCCTCGCTGGCGGAGGCCCCTCAGGTCCTGGCGGCGGCCGTACGGGCGGCGCGGTAGCCGCTCACCCGGCGGCGGGGAGCAGCCGTCCGGTGAGCAGCCCGCGCAGGGTGTGCCCGGCGGCGAGCACCCAGGCGGTGACCAGGCCGAGGAACAGGGCGGCGGCCAGCCAGGCGAAGGCGTCCAGTCCGGTGTGCCGGGCCAGTCCGGCGGCTCCGGTCACGCAGGTGCCGACGGGGAAGGTGAGCGCCCACCAGGTCATCGCGAAGCCCATGCCCTGCCGGGCGGCCCGGACCAGCATCGCGGCCGCGAGGGCCAGCCACAGCAGGGCGAAGCCCATGACGGGGACCCCGTAGACCACGGCGAAGGCGCCGAGCGCCCCGGCGTAGGGGGCGTCGATGGCGCCGGGCGCCACGTCGGCGAGCTGGTTGACGGCGGTGGTGGACTGGCCGAGGGGGCCGAGGACCAGGAACAGGGCGGGGGTCAGGGCCAGGGGCAGGGGACCGTGGGTGATCAGCCGGCCGAAGACCAGGGGGAGCAGCAGCAGGACCGCCAGCAGGCTGACCCCGAACATCGCGTAGCAGGCCAGCAGCAGGGCCTCCCGGGGCTGCCCGGCGGGCAGGTGGGGGACGAGCAGGGGGCCGACGGCGGCGGACACCATGGGGGCGACCACGGGCAGCAGCCAGACGGGGCTGGCCTGCGAGGCCTCGACCTTGTGCCGGACCACCATCAGGTAGGGCACCACGACGGCCATGACCAGCCCGACGGCGGTACCGGCGGTGAACAGCACGGTGTCCACGGCGACGGCGGCGCCCGTACCGATCAGGTCCTTGCCGACGATCAGGGTGCCGGCGCCGACGGCCAGCAGGGCCATCGACAGGCACCCGTAGAAGGGGGCCACGGCGGGGTCGAGGAGGTGGGCGCGGGCCCGGTCGGGGTGGTGGCGCCAGTGCCCGGCGCGGGCGGCGAGCAGGACGGCGAGGGCCACGGCGGACAGCGCCCAGAGCAGCTCGCAGAAGACCCGCTGGCCGGGGAGCTGGTAGGGGAGGGTCCCGCCGGCGTTGGCGATGATCGCCGTGCCCATGACGGAGGCGTACCAGTTGGGGCCGAGCTCCCGCAGCCGCGGGGCCTTGTGGGCCCGGGGGGCGGCGGGGGAGGTGGTTCGGAAGTGCACGGGGGCGGTGGTGGCCATGGGTCCAGCGTCCCGTCGACCAGGGCCGTACGGCAGAGGCCGCACGTCTATAAGGCCATAAACTGATGTTATGGGTAACGAGGAGACGGTTCCGCTCGCACACCGCGTGCCGGACCTGGGCGCGCTGGAGCTGCTGCTCACGGTGGCCCGGGTCGGCAGCCTGAGCGGCGCGGCCCGCCGGCTGGGCATCACGCAGCCGGCGGCGAGCAGCCGGATCCGGGCGATGGAGACCCGCCTGGGCGTCGCCCTGGTGGACCGCTCCCCGCGCGGCTCGACGCTGACCGCCGAGGGTGCGCTGGTCACGGACTGGGCCCGGCGGGTGGTGGAGGCCGCCGAGGCCTTCGACGCGGGCGCGCAGGCGCTGCGCGGGCGGCGGGACTCGCGGCTGCGGGTGGCCGCCAGCATGACCATCGCCGAGTACCTGCTGCCCGGGTGGCTGATCGCCCTGCGCGGGGAGCGGCCGGGGACGGCGGTCTCGCTGCACGCGGGGAACTCGGCGGACGTCGCCCAGCGGGTGCTCGCGCACGAGGCCGACCTGGGCTTCGTGGAGGGGCTGACCGTCCCGGAGGGGCTGGACTCGGCCGTCATCGCCCAGGACCGCCTGGTGGTGGCGGTGGCCCCGACCCACCCCTGGGCGCGGCGCTCGCGCGGAGTGGAGCCGGGGGAGCTGGCGGGGGCGCCGCTGATCCTGCGCGAGCGGGGGTCGGGGACGCGGCAGGTGCTGGACGCCGCGCTCGCCGCGTCCGGGGGGCTGGCCCAGCCGCTGCTGGAGCTCGCCTCGACCACCGCCGTCAAGGCGGCGGCGCTCAGCGGGGCGGGGCCGTGTGTCCTGTCGGAGCTCGCGCTGGTGGAGGAGCTGGCGGCGCGGCGGCTGGTGTCGGTGCCGGTGCCTGGCGCCGCCCTGGCCCGGGCGCTGCGCGCCGTCTGGCCCACGGGCACCCGCCCGGCTGGCCCGGCCCGAGACCTGCTGTCGCTGACCCAGAGGTAGTTCTCCCCGCCCCGCCCTTCCTCCGTTCCCTGGGGCTCCGCCCCAGACCCCGCGCCTCAAACGCCGGCGGGGCTATCTGTAGCCC
>NZ_JBHVUQ010000039.1:0-50932 GCF_042884105.1 Streptomyces sp. NPDC058157 | reverse complement strand
CGCCGGAGGTGAGCGGTGAACGCCACCCTGCTCGCCGTCGCGCTCTGCCTCGCCTCCGCCGTCACCTACGCGGCCGCCGCCGTCGCCCAGGAGCGGCTCGCCCGCCGGGCCGTCGCCCGCTCCGCCCGGGACCTCCTCGGCAACGGCGCCTGGTGGTGGTCGGCCGGGCTGAACGCCGCCGCCGCGCTGCTGCACGCCGCCGCCCTGCGCTACGGCCCGCTCACCCTGGTCCAGCCCCTCGGCGCCCTCACCCTCGTGGCCGCCGTCCCGCTCGGGGCGCGCGGCGCCGGCCGGCGGGTCGCCGCCACCGAGTGGCGGGGCACCCTGGCCACCGTCGCCGGGCTCGGCCTGCTGCTGCTCCCCGCCTCCGGCCCGGCCCCCGACGACACCCTCAGCGTCGCCGAGGCCCTCACCGTCTCCGGCGCCACCCTGGCCGTCATCGCCCTGCTCACCGCCCGCAAGGACCCCGGCCCCGGCCTGCGGCACGCCACCGCCTCCGGGCTGGCCTCCGCCGTGGCCTCCGCCCTGACCCAGACCGTGACCGTCGCGGGCGGCCGCGGCGGCTCCCTGCTCAGCGTCCGGGTGGTCACCGTCGCGCTGCTCGTCGTGGTCTTCGCGGTCGGCGGGATGCTGCTCTCGCAGCGGGCCTACCGGGGCGGCCTCGGCGCCCCGCTCGCGGTGGTCAACCTCGCCAACCCGCTCGCCGCCGCCGTCATCGGCATGGTCCTGCTCGGCGAACGCCTCCACGGCGGAGCCTTCGGCATCGTGCTCGCCGTCACCGGGGCCCTCGCCGCCGGCCGCGGCGTCCTCCTGCTGACCCGGACGGCGCCCGCTGCCCAGACCGGCGAGAACCACCCCGTCCCGGCCGGGCATGTGGCAGCCTGAGCACCATGGCCGACCGTTCGTACCTCTCCCTGTGGTCCCGGGACTCCGTGCTGTCCATCGGCTCGGTGGGCTCGGTGCTCTCCGTCGGCTCCGTCGGCAGCGTGCTGTCCGTCGGCTCCCTCGGCTCGGCCCTCTCCGTCGGCTCGACGGCCTCCTGGCTGAGCGCGGGCTCCGCCTTCTCGGCCCGCTCCACCCTCTCCCTGTTCTCCTACCGCTCCCGGGGCGGCCTCGCCGTGGCCGGAATCGGCGCCGTGACGGCCGCCGCCCTGGCCACCCGTCTGCTGCGGACCCGCCGCGGCTGAGAACCGCCGGGCCCGCGTCCGCGTCCTCCTCACCGTAGAGACGCAGACCAACGAGCGGAGTGAACGACCATGGGCATCATCGGCTGGATCGTCCTGGGCCTGCTGGCCGGAGGCATCGCCAAGATCCTGCTGCCCGGCCGGGACCCCGGCGGCCTCATCGGCACCACCCTCATCGGCGTCGCGGGCGCCTTCATCGGCGGCTGGCTCTCCGCCAAGTTCCTGGACCGCCCCATCCAGAACCACTTCTTCGACCTCGCCACCTGGGGCTCCGCCATCGCCGGCTCCCTCGTCCTGCTCATCGGCTACCGGATCCTCTTCGGCAACTCCCGCGACTGAGCCGCGAGCACCCGCCGCATACGCTGGGCCGCGCACGGCACGACGTACGAGTTGCGAGGAGCCCCCAGCGAGATGAGCGTCACCCCCGTCCCCACCGCCGACCTCTACGACGAGCACGGCGAAGACCTCGGCATCTGCACCACCGCCTTCCGCGCCATCGGCGGCCGCCGCCTCTTCGCCGGACCGGTGCGCACCGTCCGCTGCCACGAGGACAACGCCCTGCTGCGCGAGCTCCTCCACACCCCCGGTGACGGCGCCGTCCTCGTCATCGACGGCGGCGGCTCGCTGCGCACCGCCCTCGTCGGCGACCTCATCGCCGGCGCCGCGGAGCGCTCCGGCTGGGCCGGACTGATCGTCAACGGCGCGGTCCGCGACAGCGTGGCGCTGGGCGGGCTCGACCTCGGCGTCCAGGCGCTCGGCACCTGCCCGCGCAAGAGCGGCAAGACCGGCGCGGGCGCCGTGGACGAGCCCGTCACCATCGGCGGGGTCACCTTCCGCCCGGGCGACACCGTGTACGCGGACGACGACGGCGTCGTGGTTCTCCCCGCCTGAAGCCGTAGGCGAGTTCGCGCCAGGACCGGACCACCGGCCCTGGCGGCCGGGACCGGGGAGCCGCTTCACTGCGGGCCCATGAGACGACACAGGATCATGGGCCTGCTCGGCGCGCTCACCCTCGCCGCGGGCACCCTGGCCGCCACCGCCGGACCCGCGGCGGCCACCCCCGCCCCGGTCTCCGCCCGGCCCGCGGACACCCCGCCCGCCGAGTTCGGCACCGACTGGCACGACCCCCTCACCGCCGCCCCGCCCGTGGAACACCCCGCCACCACCTCCTGCCGGGTCACCCTCGCCGAGGCGCAGTTCCGCGACTTCACCCCCTACCGGGGCGACTACACCCCGCCCGCGGGCTGCGGCCGCGCCGACTGGGCCAAGGTGGTGCTCCGCCTCGACGGCAAGGTCAAGGGCCGCCAGTACGACCGCCTCGGCCACCTCGCCGTCGGCGGCGTGGAGATCCTGAGCACCTCCACCCCCGAACCCTCGCCCGAGGGCATCGAGTGGTCCGTGGAGAAGGACGTCACCCGCTACCGCGACACCCTCGCCCGCCCGCAGCCCGTCGAGATGCTGATCGGCAACGTCGTCGACGACACCTACACCGGCGTCATCGACGTCAAGGTCACCCTCACCTTCTACGCCGCCGAGGGCCGCACCCGCCCCGCCCCCGCCCCCGACCGCGTCCTCCCGCTCACCACCCCGGCCGTCACCACCCCGCGCAACACCGAACGGATCCTCGCCGAGGTCTACGCCACCGGCTCCGGCGGCGGCTGCGAGGAGTTCTGGTACCTGACCGTCCCCGACGCGGCGCCCTACTCCTGCAAGGCCGCCGACGGCCCCTACCGCGAGGTCCGCGTCTCCGTCGACGGACAGCTCGCCGGGCTGGCCGCCCCCTTCCCGACCGTCTGGACCGGCGGCTGGTCCAACCCCTTCCTCTGGTACGTCACCCCCGGCCCGCACGCCTTCGACGTCCCGCCCGCCGTCTACGACCTCACCCCCTACGCCGCCCTCCTCAACGACGGCCGCCCGCACCGGATCGAGGTGACCGTCGCCGGGGTACCGGCCGGCCAGAGCGGCTGGAGCACCCCCGCCAACCTGCTGCTGTGGCAGGACCGGGGCCGCGAGGTCGTCACCGGATCCCTCACCCGCCACGAGGAGACCGCCCCCACCGGCACCTCCCGCTGGACCCCCGCCGCCCCCGGCGGCGAACACCGCCTGGACACCGACGGCGCCCACCGACTCACCACCGCCGGGTACCTCGACACCTCCCACGGCCGCGTCACCACCACCGTCACCCGGGCCGTGGGCAACACGTCCGCCCACCGCTGGACCGACGGCGAGAACCGCGACGCCCTCACCGCCACCTGGAACGACGAGGAGAGCGTCACCCGGGGCGCCACCACCACCCGCACCACCCGCGTCTACACCATGGACGGCGAGACCACCCTCGGCGCCGGCGACCGGCTGCGCACCGTCCTCTCCCTGGGCGACCGCGCCGACACCGTCACCCTGCGCGGCGGGCACGAGACCGGCCGGACCCGCCTGGACGACCGGTACACGGGCGACGCCTCGTACACCGCGAACGTCCCGCGCGACCAGCGCCACGCCGTCGGCACCACCACCGCCCGCTACCAGCTGTACGGGTCCGAAATCGGCGGCGGCTGTTACGACCGTACGGTGTCCACCGCGCAGGGCGCCCTGACGGCGGACCGGCGCCGCTGCTGACGGAGGCGCCCTCTACGATGACCGGCCATGGACACGAGTGAGGCCGGCAGACGGCTGGTCGACGGCCGTTTCGAACTGATCGCACCCCTGGGCGCCGGAGGCATGGGAACGGTGTGGCGCGCCCGCGACATCGCCCTGCACCGCGAGGTCGCCCTCAAGGAGGTGCGCCCGCCGGACCCGGCCTCCGAGGCCGCCAACCCCGGGCTCTCCGCCCAGATGCGCGAACGGGCCGTGCGCGAGGCCCGGGCCCTGGCCCGCCTCGCGCACCCCGGCGTCGTGACCATCCACCACATCGTGGAGCCCGCCCCCGGCACCGACGGCCACCCGTGGATCGTGATGGAGCTGGTCAAGGGCGGCTCCCTGCACGACCGGCTGGCCGACGGCCCCCTGCCGGTCGCCGACGTGGTGCGGCTCGGGCTCGACGTCCTGTCCGCGCTGCGCGCCGCGCACGCCGAAGGGGTCCTGCACCGGGACGTGAAACCGGCCAACGTGCTGCTGCGGCCCGACGGAGCCGCCGTGCTCACCGACTTCGGCATCGCCGCCCTGGGCGGGGCCACCGCCCTCACCTCCACCGGGGTCCTGATCGGCTCGCCCGAGTACATCGCCCCCGAACGGGCCCGGGGCGAGGAGGGGCTGGCCGCCTCCGACCTGTGGTCGCTGGGCATGATGCTGTACGTGGCCGCCGAGGGCACCCACCCGCTGCGCCGGGCCACCAGCCTCGCCACCGTCGTCGCCGTCCTCGACGACCCGATCCCGGCGCCGGTCCGCTCCGGCCCGCTGGGCCCCGTACTGGAACGGCTCCTCGTCCGCGACCCGGCGGTACGGCCCGACGGCGCCGCACTGGAAGCCCTGCTCCGCGCCGCGAGCACCGCTCTCGCCACCGGCGGGAGCCCGGCCGCCCCGGCGGTCCCGCCCGCGTACGCGCCCCCGCCCCCGCCGTCCGACACCCGGCCCTTCGTCCCCGGCGGCGGCTCCCCCTACGACGCCACGGCCCCCGTCACCCCGGCCCGCGGCCGCCGCCGCCCGGTCCTGATCGGCGCCCTCCTCGCCGTCGCCCTCACCGGCGGCGCCGTCGGCCTCGTCCAGGCGTTCCCCGACGGCGGTTCCGGCTCCGCCGGCGCGAACGCCAAGGGCCCCACCACCGGCGCCCCCGCCACGACCGGCGCCGCCGGCCTCGCCACCGGCGGCCGGGCCACCCCGGCCACCGTCCCGTCGGCACGGCAGAGCGGCCCCGCCGGCGAGGCCGGGGGCAGCATGCTCACCCCCGACCGGGTCCGCACCGCCCTCGCGGCGTTCAAGCAGCTGTCCGGCACCACCACCTTCGTGGAGATGACCGTCTACGAGGGGTACGTGCTCGCCTCCATCCCCACGCCCGACGGCGCCGGGACCTACGACCGCTACGAGTACCGCGACGGCCGGGCCAAGCGGACCGGACCCGGCGGCCGGATCGACGACGCCAAGGCGCTCGTCGACATGAACGCCGTGAACTGGGACGCCCTGCCCGGCCTCCTCGACCGGGCCCAGAAGGAACTCGGCGTGACCAAGCCGACCTCCCGCTACGTCATCGTGGAGCCCTGGCTGTTCGACGGCGGCTCCACCTCCGTGCGGCCCTACCTGAGCGACGAGTACGGCCGGGGCGGCTACCTGTACGCCGACGCCCAGGGCGACGTCAAGAAGGTCTACCGCTCCTGACATCGTGTCCCCGTGGCCCGCACACGCGTACGGGCGGGGACACGGCACAAGGGAGCACGCACACGATGCCCAGCTGGCGCACCACCCTCACCCGGGCCGGGATATCCGGCCCCGGGCTGCGGGACGACTACACCCGGGCCGCGCGCGGAGTGCTGCGCCGCGACCCCGCCCGGTTCGTCACCCTGCGCCTGCTGGCCGCACCGCCCCTGGTGCCCCGGCTCGCGGCGGGCCTGGCCTTCATGAACCTCGTCGACGACGTGGCCGAGACCGGTACCCCGCAGGCGCGGAGCGCCGGCCTCGCCGAGCTGACCGCCCGCACCACACGGGCCCTGGAGACCGGCGACAGCCCCGACCCGCTGCTGCGCGCGTACGCCCACGCCGTCGGCACCGGCGGGCTGCCCACCCACTGGATCACCCGCTTCCTCGACGGCGCGGCCACCGCCGAGGCCGCCTTCGACGGGTTCGGCACCGAGGAGGACTTCCAGGCCTACCTCGACGCCTACGCCTGGCCCGGGGTCCTGGTCTTCACCGGACTCCAGTACCAGGGCGGCCCGGACGCCGCGCAGGCCGCCGGCTGGCGCACCTTCGTCGACGCCGCCCAGCGCGTCGACTTCCTCGCCGACCTGGCCGGCGACCTCGCCGAGGGCCGGCTGTGCCTGCCGCGCGCCCGGCTCGACGAGCACTCCGTCACCCGCGCCGACCTCGAAGGCGCCCGCGACACCCCCGCCGTCCGCGCCCTCCTCGCCGCTGAATGCCGCCTCGCCCGCACGGCCCTGGCCGCCGCCGACGAGGGGATCCTCGAACTCACCGCCCCCGGACTGCGCCCGGTGGTCGCCGCCATGGCGGAGCTGATGGGCCACCAACTCGCCGCGGTGGAGCGGGCCGGGGCCGGAGTACTGCGCAAGGACGTCGGTTACGGCTTCAAGGCCCCGGCCGGCACCCTGCTGCGCGCACTGCGCCGGCGCCGGGCGTTGTGACATTCGTACTGCCCAGGAGCGTACGGGCGGCTCTGCCACCGGCCCCGTCCCGGTCCCTACCGTGGTGGTCATGAGAGAACAGCTCTCCCCGCCGCCCCTCCTCACGGACGGCGCGGCGGCGGAACGGGAAGCGGGAACGGACATGCGGGACGACTGCCGGAGCAAGGACGACTGGAAGGCCGACTGGCCCGCCCGCAAGGCGGCGTGGCGCGCGGCGGAGAAGGCCCGCAAGGCGCGCGGCGAGGCCCCCGACTACGGCCGCGGCCCCCTGGGGCCGCCCAACGCCTTCACCCTCCTGCCCTGGCTCCTCCTCGGCATGGGCGCCATCTCCAACGTGGTCCACGGCCAGACCCCCAACCCGTGGGTCGGCGCACTGGGCCTGCTGGTCTTCAACTCCCTCTACGTCACCCTGGCGTTCCGCGCCTTCCACAAGGAGGCCCGGGAACTGCCCTCCACCCGCTGGTGCCTGGTCGTCCTCGGCGCCGTCACCTGCGCCCTGGCCGGCGCCTACGGGGACAGCTGGCTGCTGTTCTTCCCGCTGCTGGGCCTGGCCGCCGGCGCGGTGATCCGGGGCCGGCGGCTCGGCCAGGTGATGTTCGGCATCAGCGCCCTCGCCGGGGTGATCGGCGGACTGCGCGAGGGCTGGGACGCCCTCGGCATCGTCTACGGGACCTTCCTGTCCGGCATGGTCACCGCGGCCATCCTCGCCCTGTCCGAGACGGTGAAGGAACTGCGCGACACCCGCCAGGAGCTGGCCCGGTCGGCGGTGGACCAGGAACGGCTGCGCTTCTCCCGCGACCTGCACGACCTGCTCGGCCACACCCTGTCGGTGATCGTCGTGAAATCGGAGGCGGCCCGGCGCATCGCCCCCCGCGACATGGAGGCCGCCATCGGCCAGGTCCGCGACATCGAGACCGTCGGCCGCCAGGCCCTCACTGAGATCCGCGAGGCCGTCACCGGCTACCGCGAGGCCAGCCTCGCCGCCGAACTCGACCGGGCCCGGGGCGCGTTGAGCGCCGCCGGCATCGAGCCCCGGGTGCGCCAGTCCGGCCCCCCGCTGCCCCCGCAGACCGCCGCGCTGCTGAGCTGGGTGGTCCGCGAGGCGGCCACCAACGCCGTCCGCCACAGCGGGGCCGCCGGCTGCGACATCGAGGTGCAGGGCGGGCCGGAACGGGTCCGGCTGGTGATCACCGACGACGGGCGCGGCGTAGGCTCGACCCCGCCGGGCAGCGGACTGACCGGCCTCGGAGAACGCCTCGCCGCCGCGGGCGGCACGCTCACCAGCGGCCCCGTACCGGGCGGGGGCTTCCGGGTCACCGCCGAACTCCCCGTGGAGCCGGCCGCGGAAGGGGACGAGGGGACCGGATGATCAGGCTGCTGCTGGCGGAGGACCAGGGGATGATGCGCGGCGCCCTGGCCCTGCTGCTCGGGCTGGAGGAGGACATCGAGGTCGTGGCGCAGGTGGCCGCCGGGGACGAGATCGTGCCCGCCGCCCTCGAGGCCCGGCCCGACGTGGCCCTCCTCGACATCGAACTCCCGGGCCGCAGCGGCCTCGACGCCGCGGCCGAGCTGCGCACGGCCTGCCCCGGCACCCGGGTGCTGATCCTGACCACCTTCGGCCGCCCCGGCTACCTGCGCCGGGCGATGGAGGCGGGGGCCGCCGGGTTCCTCGTCAAGGACGGGCCGGTGGAGGAACTGGCCGCCGCGGTCCGCCGGGTGCTGGCGGGGGAGACCGTGATCGACCCCTCGCTCGCCGCCGCCGCGCTCAGCGCGGGCCCGAACCCGCTGACCCCGCGCGAGGCGGACGTGCTGAACGCCGCCGTCGACGGGGCCACGGTCGCCGACATCGCGGCCCGGGTGCACCTGTCGGAGTCGACCGTGCGCAACTACCTGTCGGCGGCCATCGGCAAGACCGGCACCCGCAACCGCATGGAGGCCGTCCGCGCGGCCCGCCGCCAGGGCTGGCTCTGAGGCACGGCCGGGGCGGCGGGGCCGCCTGGGTAGGCTGGGGCCCAGACACCACACCGTCGAACGGGACGCGGCTGTCCGCGGACGGCGCGGACGGCGCGGACACCGCCGAGAACGAGGAGCAGACGTGAGCGAGCCGGCGTCCATCGCCCTGCAGCAGGAGATCGCCCGGGACCTGGAGGTCGCCGAGACCTTCGACGCCGAGCGGGAGATCGAGCGCCGGGTGGCCTTCCTCGCCGAGCGGCTGACCTCGACCGGCCTGCGCTCCCTCGTCCTCGGGATCAGCGGCGGCGTGGACTCCACCACCGCGGGCCGGCTGTGCCAGCTCGCCGTCGAGCGGGCCCGCGCGGCCGGGCACGAGGCCCGGTTCCACGCGATGCGGCTGCCCTACGGGGTCCAGGCCGACGAGCACGACGCCCAGCTCGCGCTGTCCTTCATCCGCGCCGACGCGGTCCTGACCGTGGACGTGAAGCCGGCGAGCGACGCCGCCCTGGAGGCCGCACGGGCCGCCGGCGTGGAGTTCCGCGACGCGCACCACCAGGACTTCGTCCACGGCAACATCAAGGCCCGCCAGCGCATGATCGCCCAGTACGCGGTGGCCGGCGCCCACGACGGCCTGGTGGTCGGCACCGACCACGCCGCCGAGGCGGTCTCCGGCTTCTTCACCAAGTTCGGCGACGGAGCGGCCGACCTGGTCCCGCTGACCGGCCTGACCAAGCGCCGGGTGCGCGCGGTCGCGGACGCCCTGGGCGCGCCCGCCGAGCTGGTGTGGAAGGTCCCGACGGCCGACCTGGAGACCCTCGACCCGGGCAAGGCCGACGAGGACGCCCTCGGGGTCACCTACGACGACATCGACGACTTCCTGGAGGGCAAGCCGGTCGACGCGCGGGCCTTCGAGACCATCGTCCGCCGCTACCGGCTCACCGACCACAAGCGCCGGCTGCCGATCGCCCCGGGGCACGCCGCGGCCCGGTAGCCCGGGCTCAGTAGGCGCCGTTGACGTTGTCGATCGAGCCGTAGCGGGCGGCCGCGTAGTTGCAGGCGGCCGTGATGTTCGCGACGGGGTCGTAGGAGTCCATCGCCGTGCCCGGCACGTGGTAGGCCCGGAAGGTCGGGTCGATCACCTGGAGCAGCCCCTTGGAGGGGATGCCGGCCGCGGCGTTGGAGTCCCAGTTGTTGATGGCGAGGGGGTTGCCGGAGGACTCCCGCATCACGTTGCGGTGGATGCCGTCGTAGCTGCCGGGGATCCCGTGCCGGGCCATGATGTCCAGCGACTGCCGGATCCAGCCGTCCAGGTTGTTCGCGTACGTCTTCACGGCGGCGGGCGCCGCGGCGGGCTGGGCGGCGAGGGCGGTGGCCCGGGCGGCGGCGGCCTTCGCGGCCCCGCCGAGCGCCAGTTTGAGGCCCGGGCGGATGACGGCCGGATCGCTGCCGATGACCTCGCGGTTGGCGGCGTAGAGGGCCTTCCAGCCGCCGCTCACGGAATGCTCGGCCGCGATCTTCGCCAGGGTGTCGCCGCCGACCACGGAATAGATCAGGGGGGCCGCCGCCTTTTTCGTCGCCGGTTGGGCGGCGGGCTCCGCGGCGGGGAGCGCCAGGGTGTGCGCGGCGGGTGCCGCGGCCGGCTGCAGGGCGGCCGCCCCGGCCGTGGTCGCGCTGATCAGGGGGAGGGCGAGGGCCGCTCCGCCCGTGCCGGCGAAGGCCAGCCTGCGGGCGATCTTGTGCTGCTTCGACCGGCGGTGCTTACCCGATGCGGGCATGGCGCATTTCCTCACGTGCGGGTGCGGGGAAGTCCCGGGGTGCGGCCGGATTCGGCAGTGGGCCACCGGGAATGAGGGTGACCGTAGGCCAGCGTGAAGGGCCGGACAAGACGCGAATTCCACCCGGAGATCGACTTCCGGCGGACCGCCCGCGAAACGACCTTGAAAAACTTCTCGGGAAATCCGGGTTTCCCTTTCCGGGAAAAGGGAATCGACCCTTCCGGGGAAATGGATGTTGGCCCGGCGGGTGTGGCTCACATCACGGCCCCGCCGGGCCCCTCGCCCCCGTTCCCCATACGGGTAATTAGCGGGCCGATGCCGCCGATTGGGGCGACCTGCGCGAGAGTTTGCAATCCGCTCGAATGTGAAGGAAACGGGCGCACCCGGGTGGGGTCAGAGCGCGGCCAGCTCCTTCAGGGCGGCCGTCACCGCCGCCTCGGACGCCGGCAGCATCGGAAGCCGTACGTCAGGCGTGGGGATCCGCCCCTGCGCGTACAGCACCCCCTTGACCACCCCCGGGTTCGGCTCCGCGAAGAGGGCCGCCGAAAGCCGCGCCAGCCGGTGGCCGAGCTCCCGGGCCCGCACCGCGTCGCCGTCCCGCCAGGCCCCGGCCAGCTCCGCGAACCGCTCCGTCGCCAGGTGCGCCGACGCCAGGATCCCGCCCGAGGCCCCGAGCGCGAGCAGCGGGGACACGTACACGTCGTCCCCGGCCAGCACCGCGAACCCGTCCGGCAGGTCGCCCAGCAGTGCCACCGTCTCCTGGTCGATCCCGCCGCCTGCGTACTTCACCCCGGCCACCCCGGGCAGCGAGCCCAGCTCACGCAGCGCGGCCGCGTCCAGCGGCTGCCCCGTCCGGTAGGGGATGTGATAGACGATCAGCGGAACCGGGCTGACGGCGGCCAGCCGTGCGAAGTGCGCCAGCACCCCAGCCGCCGAGGGCCGGACGAACGCGGGCACGGTCACCAGCGCGGCCCCCGTCTCCGGCCACCGCGCCAGCCGCGCCAGCGCGGCCTCGCTCGCCCGGGTCCCGCTCCCTCCCGCCCCCACCGTCAGCGGCGCGCCCCGCTCCCGGCAGACCCGCGCGCAGACCCCGGTGACCAGGTCGCGCTCGTCCTCCTCCAGGGCCGCCACCTCGGCGGTGGTGCCCAGGGCGACGATCCCGGCGGCGCCCGCGTCGAGCACCTCGTGCGCGAGGGCCTCCAGCGCCCCGGCGGCGACCTCCCCGCCGCGGGTGAAGGGGGTGACGAGGGGGACGTGGATCCCTTCGAGGGGCGGGACCGCAGTCCGGTCCGCCGTGTGCCGCGTGTCTTGCGTGTCCTGGGTGTGCTGTGTGTCCTGCTCCGTGTCCTGTCGCATGCCCAAGAGCCTCGCCCGCCCCGAGCGCCGAATCCAGTTCACATTCCTTACGTGATCCGTAAGCTGAGCCGATGCTCGACGTACGCCGCCTGCGGCTCCTGCGTGAACTCGCCCGCCGCGGCACCATCGCCGCCGTGGCCGAGGCCCTCGCCTACAGCCCCTCCGCCGTCTCCCAGCAGCTCGCCGTCCTGGAGCGCGAGGCCGGGCTGCCGCTGCTGGAGCGCACCGGCCGCCGGGTCCGGCTCACCCCGGCCGCCCAGAACCTGGTCGGGCACGCCGAGGCGGTCCTGGAGCGGCTCGAACAGGCCGAGGCCGACCTCGCCGAGGCCCGCAGCGGCCTCGCCGGGGTGCTGCGCGTCGGGGCCTTCCCCACCGCCACCCGCGCCCTCGTCCCGGCCGCCCTGGTCCACCTGGCCCGCCGCCACCCGGCGCTGGAGCCGATGGTCCACGAGACCGACCCGGCGGCGGTCGCGCACGCGCTGCGGGCCGGGGAACTGGACGTGGCCCTGGTCCACGAGTACGACTTCGTCCCCACCCCCGCCGAGCCGGGCCTCGCCACCCGACCCCTGTACGGGGAGGCGATGTACCTGGCGACCCCGGCGCCGGAGCCGCCTCCGACCGCGGGACCGACCCCCTACCCGGCCCCCGGCCCGCGGTCGGAGCCGGACGCGCACCCGGAGCCCGGCCCCGGAACGGCACCGGCCGCGGGACCGTACCCGGGGCCGGCCTCGTGCCCGGCCCCCGCCCCGGCGGCGGAGGCGTGGCCGGAGCCGGACGCGTACTCGGGGCCCGGTCCCGGAACGGCACCGGCTGCGGCCGGGTACCCGGCCTCCGCCCCGGGTGCGGAGCCGTGGTCGGGGCCGGGGGCGCACCCGGGGCCCGGCCCGGGAGCGGGCCCGGCCGCGCCCGTCGGCGACCCCGTCCGCGACCAGGGCGCGGTGCTGCGGGCGCACCGGGACGCGCCCTGGATCACCGCCACCCCCGGCACCCTCTGCCACACCATGACCCTGCGCGCCTGCCAGGCCGCCGGGTTCACCCCGCGCGTCCGCCACCGCATCGACGAGTTCGCCACCGTCCTCGCGCTGGTCGCGGCCGGGCAGGGGGTGGCCGTCGTACCCCAGCTCGGGATGGCCGGCCCCCCGGACCCCGGCGTCGCCTTGACCCGCCTCCACATGGAACGCCGCACCAAGATCGCCTTCCGCGGCGGGGCCGGCGCCCACCCCGCCGTGGCCGCCTTCGCCGCCTCCCTCCGGGCCTGCGTACCGCCGGATCTGGCCGTACCGCGCGCCGGGACGTGACACAACTCCCGTACCGCGCGCCGCCCGTGTACGTTCGGTGATCCAGACCGATCCGATCAGAACGGGGTACGACGTGACACATCGCGTACGAGGAGTCATCGCGCGGAGCAAGGGCGCACCGGTGGAGACGACCACGATCCTCGTGCCCGACCCGGGCCCGGGCGAGGCCCTGGTCAAGGTCCAGGCCTGCGGGGTCTGTCACACCGACCTGCACTACCGCGAGGGCGGCATCAACGACGAGTTCCCCTTCCTCCTCGGCCACGAGGCGGCCGGCGTCGTCGAGTCCGTCGGCCCCGACGTCACCTCCGTCGCCCCCGGCGACTTCGTCGTCCTCAACTGGCGCGCGGTGTGCGGCACCTGCCGGGCCTGCAAGCGCGGACGCCCCTGGTACTGCTTCGCCACGCACAACGCCACCCAGCCCATGACCCTGGAGGACGGCACCCCGCTCTCCCCGGCGCTCGGCATCGGCGCCTTCGCGGAGAAGACCCTCGTCGCCGCCGGCCAGTGCACCAAGGTCGACCCGGCCGCCTCGCCCGCCGCCGCGGGCCTCCTGGGCTGCGGGGTGATGGCCGGCCTCGGCGCCGCCCTGAACACCGGCAACGTCGGGCGCGGCGACTCGGTCGCCGTCATCGGCTGCGGGGGAGTGGGCAACGCGGCGGTGGCCGGCGCCCGGCTGGCCGGCGCCTCGAAGATCATCGCCGTCGACCTGGACGACCGGAAGCTGGAGTGGGCGCGCGGACTCGGCGCCACCCACACCGTCAACGGGCGCGAGCAGGACGTGGTCAAGGCGATCCAGGAGCTGACCGGAGGCAACGGCGCGGACGTGGTCGTCGAGGCCGTCGGCCGCCCCGAGACCTACCGGCAGGCCTTCTACGCCCGCGACCTGGCCGGCACCGTCGTGCTGGTCGGCGTGCCCACCCCGGAGATGAAGCTCGAACTCCCCCTCCTCGACGTCTTCGGCCGCGGCGGGGCCCTGAAGTCCTCCTGGTACGGCGACTGCCTGCCCGAACGCGATTTCCCCCTGCTGATCGACCTCTACCTCCAGGGCCGGCTCGACCTCGACGCCTTCGTCTCCGAGACCATCCCGCTCGACGGGGTCGAGGAGGCCTTCGCCCGCATGGAGCGCGGCGAGGTGCTGCGCTCGGTGGTCGAGTTCTGAGCGGGTGACGCCGGGGCCGGTTCCGTAGACTCGGCCGGACCGCACACCTCCGCCCGCCCCGGCCGCGACCCGGCCGGGGCCAGGGCCCGCACCCCCAGGGGCCGTCCGTGACCCGCCAGCGCAGCCACAGCTACCGCCAGCCCGGTGTCGTCCTGACCGACCACCACTTCACCGTGCCGCTCGACCACGCCCGCCCCGGCGGGGAGCACATCGAGCTCTACGCGCGCGAGGTGGTGGCCACCGGCAAGGACCCCGAACGGCTGCCCTGGCTGCTCTACCTGGAGGGCGGCCCCGGCTTCGGGGCCCGGCGCTTCACCGGACGGCAGGCCTGGCTGGAGCGGGCCCTGGCCGACTACCGTGTCCTGCTCCTCGACCAGCGCGGCACCGGCCGCTCCACCCCCGCCAACCGGCAGACCCTGCCCCTGCGCGGCACCCCCGAGCAGCAGGCCGACTACCTCGCCCACTTCCGCGCAGACTCCATCGTCCGCGACGCCGAGCACCTGCGCCGCACCCTCACCGGCGGCGCGCCCTGGACCGTACTCGGCCAGAGCTTCGGCGGGTTCTGCGCCACCCACTACCTCTCCACCGCGCCCGAGGGCCTCACCGCCGCCCTGATCACCGGCGGGCTGCCCTCCCTGGACGCCACCGCGACCCAGGTGTACGAGGCCGCGTTCCCGCGCATCGAGCGCAAGAACCTCGCCCACTACGCCCGCTACCCGATGGACGTCGAACGCGCCCGCCGCATCGCCGCCCACCTCGCCGACCGTCCCGCCGAACTCCCCGGCGGCTACCGGCTCACCGCCGAGGCCTTCCAGTCGCTCGGCCTGCTCCTGGGCGGCGGCGACGGCAGCCACCAGCTCCACTACCTCCTCGAGGACGCCTTCGTCACCACCGCCTCCGGCCCCGCCCTCTCCGACGCCTTCCTCGAAGCGGCCCTCTCCCACCTCTCCTTCGCCGGCCACCCCCTCTACGCCCTCCTCCACGAGTCCATCTACGCCCAGGACCCCGCCACTCCCACCGGCTGGGCCGCCGAACGGGTCCGCGCCGCCCACCCGCGCTTCGACGCCGCGAAGACCCTCGGGGGCACGGACCCCCTCCTGTTCACCGGCGAGACCATCCATCCCTGGCACTTCACCGCGGACCCCGCCCTGGCCCCCCTGCGCGAGACCGCCGGCCTCCTGGCGGCCCGCACGGGCTGGCAGCCCCTCTACGACCCGGAGCGCCTGGCCGTCAACGAGGTCCCGGTGGCGGCCGCCGTCTACCACGACGACATGTACGTCGACACCGACCACTCCCTGCGCACCGCCCGCACGATCCGCGGCCTGCGCACCTGGGTGACGGACGAGTACGAACACGACGGCGTCCGCGCGGGCGGCCCCCGCGTCCTGGACCGCCTGCTCACGCTCCTGGAGGAGTAGTTCGCCTATTGTGCGACGCATGACCGAACAAGCTGATCAGCAGGCGCCCTTGCAGCCGATGCCCGCCGACTGGAAGCGCGCGCTCGCGGTCGTCGCCCACCCCGACGACCTGGAGTACGGCTGCGCGGCGGCCATCGCCCACTGGACGGACGGCGGCCGCGAGGTCGCCTACGTGCTCGCCACCCGCGGCGAGGCCGGGATCGACGGGGTGGCCCCGGACGAGTGCGGCCCCCTGCGCGAGGCCGAGCAGCGCGCCAGTGCGGCCGTCGTCGGGGTCTCCACCGTGGAGTTCCTCGACCACCGCGACGGAGTCGTCGAGTACGGCCCGGCCCTGCGCCGGGACATCGCCGCCGCCATCCGGCGCCACCGCCCCGAGCTGGTGATCACCCTCAACCACCGGGACACCTGGGGCGGAGCGGACGGCGGCGGGAACTGGAACAGCCCCGACCACAAGGCCGTCGGCCGGGCCGTCCTGGACGCCGCCGGAGACGCGGGCAACCGGTGGATCTTCCCCGAGCTCATCTCCGAGCAGGGCCTGGAGCCGTGGGACGGCGTGCGCTGGGTCGCGGTGTCGGGGACCACCACGCCCACGCACGCGGTCGAGGCGGAACCCGGGCTGGAGCGCGCCGTGCACTCCCTGCTGGAGCACAAGGCCTACATCGCGGCCCTGACCGACCAGGACCCGCAGGAGTACGTCCGGGACTTCCTGACCGGCAGCGTCCGGCAGGCGGCGGCCCGCTTCGGCGGCGTCCCTGCGGTCGCGTTCGAGGTCTTCCCCCGTTGACCCCTTGACCGCGGGCACCTAATCTGACGAGCCGTCAATTCTGGTGCCCGCGGGGGTGTTTCACGGTGATCGACACGATCGGCACGGACATCGGCGAGGGTGAGGAACGCCTCCGGCTGGAGGTCGAGGACGGGATCGCGCTCCTCACCCTCTGCCGCCCCGGCACGCTCAACGGCTGGAGCTGGGAGTCCACCCGACAGCTGGGCCTTCTCGCCGACCGGATCCGCTTCGACCCGGCGGTGCGCGCGGTGCTGCTGCGGGCGGAGGGCCGGGCCTTCTGCGCCGGCATCGACGTGACCGCCCCCGGCGGAGCCATGACGGGGGACTCCGCCGCCCAGCGGACCCGGAACTACTACGAGGGCATCCGCTGGGTCCACGAGCGCTTCGCCGTCCTCTCCCGCCTCCCGCAGCCCGTCGTCGCCGCCGTCCAGGGCTACTGCCTCGGCTTCGGCTTCGAACTGGCCCTGATGGCGGACATCCGGGTGGCCGCCGACGACGCGGTCTTCGCGCTGCCCGAGGCGCGGTTGGGGGTGGCGGTGGACGCCGGCGGGGACCTGCGGATCGCCCGGGAGGCGGGCGCGGGCTGGGCCAAGCTGCTGGCCCTGACCGGCCGGCGGATCGACGCCGTGACCGCCGAGCGGCTGGGCCTGGTCCAGCTGGTGGTGCCCCCGGCCGAGCTGGACACGACAGCCCGCGCCCTGGCGGCGGAGATCGCGGCGAACGCCCCGCTCGCCGTCCAGGGGATCAAGCGCGCGGTCGACGCCTACGCCGACGCCGCCCTCCCCGCGGCCCTCGACCGCGTGGCGATGACCGCCGCCCTCACCCTGACCTCCGAGGACGCCCGCGAGGGCTACACCGCCCAGGCCGCCCGCCGGCCCCCGCGCTTCGGGGGAGCCTAGGAGGCGGCCCCCGGTATGCGCAGGGCGCGGAAGCCCTCGTACTCCGCCCGCATCAGCCCGGCGAAGGACGCGTGGCGCACGGGGCCGGAGCCGCTCCAGCTGGAGTACCGGTACGCCGCCCACTCGCCGTCGGCGCCGATGTCACCGGGATCGAGGAGCAGCCAGGTCTGGTCCCCCGTCAGGGAGATCTGGACGGCCCGGTTCCACCGCGCGCTCTCGTACTCCTCGTGGTCCTCGTGTTCCTCGTAGCCCTGCTCGTCCTCCGCCTCGTCGTCGGCGTCGGCCTCGTCGTCGGCGTCCTCTTCCGCGTCCTCCGCCTCCCACAGGGTGAGGTCCTCGTGGACGGACGGCGTCAGCTCCCGCAGCAGTCCCACCTCCGCCGCCGGTGCGAGCAGCTCCACGAACTCCCCGGCCCACCGCCACCCGTCGGTGACCTCGAGGAACGCGCGGTAGGAAGGCGGCAGCGGGGCCCCGAGCCGGGCCTCGAGCGCGGCTGTCCGCTCCGCCGGGGCCGGGTCGAAGCCCAGCCAGCCGAGCGGCGGCCGCGCCGGGTCCTCGGTCCGCCCGGCGGCATCGCGCTCGGCGCTCCAGGTGCGCAGGAACGCTTCCCATTCGTGGATCTTCATGCTGCCGATGGTGCCGTACGCCACTGACAACGCCCCGGTCAGGGGGTGAACGGTCCCCGCCCCAGCTGCTCGCGCACCGGTACGACCTCCGGCTGGACCAGGGACCGCCGCTGCCAGTTCGCCCCGTCGACCACCAGGGTGTGCCCGGTGACGAAGGAGGCGTAGGGGGAGGCGAGGAAGGTGGCCGCCCAGCCGAGTTCGCGCGGTGCCCCCACCCGCAGCGCGGGCTGCCTGGCATCGCTGCCCTCCGGGGCGGCCCGTTCCAGCCCGCCCCGGATGTCGCGGGTCATGTCGGCGTGCGGGAACAGTCCCGGCACGAGGCCGTTGATCCGGATCCCGTACGGGCCCCACTCCACGGCGAGGGTCTCCACCAGGTTCTTCACCCCGGCCTTGGCCGCGGCGCTGTGCGCGAAGCCGGGGCCGCCGGTCCAGGCGTACGAGGCGCCGATGCTGACGATCGAGCCCGGGGTGCCGGCGGCGAGGTGGCGCCGGCCGAACT
This sequence comes from Streptomyces sp. NPDC058157, assembly GCF_042884105.1. Taxonomy (NCBI): domain Bacteria; kingdom Bacillati; phylum Actinomycetota; class Actinomycetes; order Kitasatosporales; family Streptomycetaceae; genus Streptomyces; species Streptomyces sp. NPDC058157. The sequence continues at coordinate 32,699 of NZ_JBHVUQ010000039.1, read as the reverse complement.
CGCGGGTCATGAACCAGGTCCCGGTCAAGGTGGTGTCCACCACCGCCCGCCAGGCGTTGGGGGAGAGGTCCTCGGCCGGGCAGGGGAAGTTGGCGGCGGCGTTGTTGACCAGGACGTCCGGCGGCCCGAGCGCCGCCGCGGCCGCGTCGAAGACCTCCGCGACCCGCTCCGGGTCACGGATGTCGCACACGGCGGCCGCCACCCGGCCCGCGCCGGGTACCGCCGCCAGTTCCTCGCGCGCCGCCGCGAGCTGCTCCGCGCGGCGGCCGGCGACCACCACGTCGGCGCCGAGCCGCGCGAACTCGGTGGCGATGGCCTTGCCCAGCCCGGTGCCGCCGCCCGTCACGAGGACCACCCGCCCCCCGTAGGTGCCGGGGGGCAGGGCGCTCGCGCCGAGCGGCGGGGGCGCGGGCAGCCCGCGCCTGGTCTCGTCCGTCATGGGGCATCGATAGCGCGTGGGCGCGGGGATGGCCAGGCCCGCGCACCCGCCGGTCACTGCGGCAGGTAGGCCTGCTTCGTGGCGCAGGTCCAGATCACCGGCTTCAGCGTGCCCGCGGAGTTGACGGCCGCGCCGCCGACCCGGCCGTCGTCGGCGGCCGACGAGGCGGTGCTCGCCCCGTTCGCGGCCAGCCGGGGCAGGGCGAGCAGCGGACCCGCGCCCGGCCACAGCTGCGCCTGGTCGGGGAGGGTCTGCTCGTCCGGATGGAACCTGGCGGTGCCCACGGACACGTTGGTCGTCGGGGTGATCGCCTCGAAGGTGCCGTAGGGGTGGGTCTTCAGGGTGCCGGGGAAGGAGGCGGGCCCGGTGCGGGGCGGCGTCCAGACCGCCGGTGTGAACCGGTAGGCCATGCCGAGCCAGTCGTAGCCGACGATCCGGCCGCTCTCGTCGAGGTCCTGTACGTGGCTGTCGTTCCCGGTGGGGGCCAGGGCCTCGGCGGGGCCGCCGTCGGCGGGCCAGAGCACCGGGTAGGTGCCCTCCCGGTGCTCGCCGGTCTCCGGGACCTCGTAGTCCTCGCGGGCCATACCGAGCACGTCCCCCTTCGTGTTGATCCCGGTGACCAGTTCGATCCTGGTGCCGGGGAGGGCGGTTGCGGGCGCGGGCAGGTCGCGGACCTTCCGGCCGTCCTTCCACACGACGCCCAGACCGCTGCGGTTGCGCGAGACGACGTACCCGGCGTCGTTGACGTCGGCCTCGTCGGACTGGAAGTCGCTGCCGGGCAGGCGGGTGACCGCGGCGTCCCCGGCCCGGTAGGTGAAGAGGTACCCGTCGGCCCCGAGCACGGCGCCCACCATCAGCCCGCTCTTGTTCACGGCCAGCACGGCGCCCGAGAGCGTGGCGTCGGGCACGGGGACCTTGTGGAGCCGGGTACCGGTCCAGTAGACGGGCCTGCCGTCGGAGCGGCCGACGGACAGGTTGCCCGTGCCGAGGCCGAGGACCAGCTCGGTCTGCGGGTTGCCCGTCTGGTAGCCGCCGGAACCGATGGAGCCGAGCACCTGGATGCGGGGCGTGCAGCCGGTGGCCGCCGTGGCCGGTCCGGCCGCGGTGACGATCCCCGCCAGGACGACGGCGGCGGCCGCCGCCGCGGTGGCGCGGCGCGTACGGGTGCGCGTGTGCGTGCGGGTGCTGTTCAAGGTGGTGTTCCCCCCGTGGTCCGTGCCCGTGGGGCGGGCGCGCCCCGGAGCGATGCGCTCCGGTCGCACACCCCCCCCACGGTGCGTCATATGCCCTGGGAAAGGGGCGTGTTGATGCTATATCCCGGTACTCCCGTTCACCCGTCGTTCGCGCGTTTGATGATCGGGAAGGGTGGCCGGTCCTGGCGGGAGCGGCTCCCCACCCCCGGTACGCCCCGTTCCGCGGAGGGTTCCCAAGGTGTCAAGCGACCGCTTAGTATGCCGCCGAGCGTGGTTCCTCGACGGCGGCTGGAGGCCCCGGATGCAGGCATGGCGAGTACACACGACCGGTGAACCCCGCGAGGCCATGCGCCTCGAGGAGGTCCCCGAACCGGTACCCGGCGAGGGCGAGGTCAGACTCAGGGTGCTCGCCGCCAACGTCAACTTCCCCGACGCCCTCCTCGCCCGGGGCCAGTACCAGATCCGGCCGCCGCTGCCCTTCACCCCCGGCGTCGAGGTCTGCGGCGAGACCGAGGACGGCCGGCGCGTCCTCGCCAACCCGAGCCTGCCCCACGGCGGGTTCGCCGAGTACGTCACCGCCCCCGCGCGCGCCCTGCTCCCCGCCCCCGGCTCCCTCGACGACGCCGAGGCCGCCGCCCTGCACATCGGCTACCAGACCGGCTGGTTCGGCCTCCACCGCAGGGCCCGCCTGCAGCGCGGCGAGACCCTGCTCGTGCACGCCGCCGCAGGCGGGGTCGGCAGCGCCGCCGTCCAGCTCGGCAAGGCCGCCGGGGCCACCGTCATCGGGGTCGTCGGCGGCAAGGCCAAGGCCCGCACCGCCGAGGAGCTCGGCTGCGACCTCGTCCTCGACCGCACGGACGAGGACCCCGCCGGGATCGCGGCCCGGGTCAAGGAGTTCACCGGCGGCCGCGGCGCCGACGTCGTCTACGACCCCGTCGGCGGCGACGCCTACGCCGCCTCCGCCAAATGCGTGGCCTTCGAGGGCCGCATCGTGGTCGTCGGCTTCGCCGGCGGCACCGTCCCCGCCCCGGCCCTCAACCACGCCCTGGTCAAGAACTACGCCGTCCTCGGCCTCCACTGGGGGCTCTACGCCGCCAAGGACCCCGCCGCCGTCCTCGCCTGCCACGCCGAACTCACCCGCCTCGCCGACCAGGGCGCGATCACCCCCCTGGTCAGCGAACGCATCCCGCTCGCCGGGGCCGCCGACGCCGTCCAGCGCGTCGCCGACGGCACCACCACCGGCCGGCTCGTCGTCGTACCGTCCCTCCCGGACGGCGGCGGCCGATGACCCTCACCGCCGGGGAACTCCTCGCCCGCACCCGGGACCTGCTCGCCGCCCACCCGCCCGGCACCACCGCCCCCGCCGACTTCCTGCGCGCCCGCTTCGACGCCGGACTCGCCTGGGTCCACTACCCCGAGGGCCTCGGCGGCCTCGGTGCGCCCCGCACCCTCCAGGCCGCCGTGGACGGCGAACTGGAGGCAGCCGGAGCCCCCGACAACGACCCGCGCCGGATCGGCATCGGCCTGGGCATGGCCGCGCCCACGATCCTCGCCTACGGCACCGACGAGCAGAAGCACCGCTTCCTGCGCCCCCTGTGGCTGGGGGAGGAGGTCTGGTGCCAGCTGTTCAGCGAGCCCGGAGCCGGCTCGGACCTCGCCGCCCTCGGCACCCGCGCCGTCCTCGACGAGGAGGCCGGGGAATGGGTGGTCGACGGACAGAAGGTGTGGACCTCCAGCGCCCACACCGCCCGCTGGGCCATCCTGATCGCCCGCACCGACCCGGCGCTCCCCAAACACCGGGGCATCACCTACTTCCTGTGCGACATGCACGCCCCCGGCGTCGAGGTCCGCCCGCTGCGCCAGATCACCGGCGAGGCCGAGTTCAACGAGGTCTTCCTCACCGGCGTCCGCATCCCCGACGCCCACCGCCTCGGAGCCGTCGGCGAAGGCTGGGCCGTCGCCCGCACCACCCTGATGAACGAACGCGTCTCCATCGGCGGCATGCGCCTCCCGCGCGAGGGCGGCATGATCGCCCCCGTCGCCGCGGCCTGGCGCGCACGCCCGGAGCTGCGCACCCACGCCCTGCACCAGCGGCTGCTCGGCCTGTGGGTGGAGGCCGAGGTGGCCCGCCTCACCGGCGAACGGCTGCGCCAGCAGCTCGCGGCCGGCCAGCCGGGCCCCGAGGGCAGCGGGATGAAGCTCACCTTCGCCCGCCTCAACCAGGAGATCAGCGGCCTGGAGGTGGAACTCCTCGGCGAGGAGGGCCTCCTGTACGAGGACTGGACGATGCGCCGCCCCGACCTCGTCGACTTCACCGGCCGCGACGCCGGATACCGCTACCTGCGCGCCAAGGGCAACAGCATCGAGGGCGGCACCAGCGAGATCCTCCTCAACATCGTCGCCGAACGCGTCCTCGGACTGCCCGCCGAACCGCGCGACGACAAGGACACCCCCTGGAAGGACCTCGCCCGATGACCGCACTCCCGCCGCGGCCGGGCCACCCGGCCCCCCGCGCCCCCATCGACCTGCTCTACTCCGGCACGGAGGAGGAACTCCGCGCGGCCGTACGGTCCCTGCTCGCCGACCGCTGCGCCCCCGCGGACGTGCTGGCCCGCGCGGAGACCGGCCGCCCCCACGACCCGCGGCTGTGGCACACCCTGGCCGCGGAGATCGGCGCCGCCGGACTGCTCGTCCCCGAGCAGCTGGGCGGGGCGGGCGCCGGTCACCGGGAGGCCGCCGTGGTCCTGGAGGAACTGGGCCGGGCCGTGGCCCCCGTCCCGTACCTGACCGGCTCCGTGCTCGCCACGGAGATCCTGCTCACCTGCGCCTGCGACGGCCCCGAAGCGGCGGACCTGGTCCGGGAGCTCGCGGCCGGCCGCCTCTTGTGCGTGCCCGCCCTGCCGCTCACCCTGGCCCCCGGCGCGCCGCTGCCGGCGCCGCTGCACGACGCCGGGGGAGGGGTGCTCAGCGGTACCGTCACCTCCGTCGCCGACGCGGTGGCCGCCGACGTGCTGCTGGTCCTCGCCGACACCGGGCTGCACGCGGTCCCCGCCGACCGGGCGGTCCTGCGGCCGGCGGTCCCGCTCGACCTGACCCGTCCGCTGGCCACCGTCACCCTCGACGCCGCCTCCGGCACCCGTCTCGCCGACCCCGCGACGGCCCGGGCGGCCGTGGCCGGGGCCCTGCTGTCCGGGGCGGGCCTGCTGGCCTCGGAACAGCTCGGGCTGGCCGAGTGGTGCCTCACCGAGACCGTCGCGTACCTGCGCGGCCGCCACCAGTTCAACCGCCCCGTCGGTTCCTTCCAGGCCCTCAAGCACCGCCTGGCCCAGCTGTGGCTGGACGTGGCCTCCGCCCGCGCGGCCGCCCGCGCCGCCGCCGACGCCCTCGCCACGGCCGCCCCGGACGCGCCCCTCACGGTGGCCGTCGCCCAGGCCCACTGCTCCGGGGTCGCGGTCCGCGCGGCCGAGGAGTGCGTACAGCTGCACGGCGGCATCGGCATGACCTGGGAACACCCCGCCCACCTCTACCTCAAGCGCGCCAAGGCCGATTCGCTGGCGCTGGGCACCGCGGGCCACCACCGGGGCCTGGTGGCCGACTTCGCCGAACTCCCGGCGCCGTAGCCCCGGCCCGCCGCGCGGCGGCGAAAGTCCGGCCCCGCGCGGCGGAACCGTTCCGCACTGGTGACCTCCCCCCGCCACTCCGCGTTAGACCCCCGTACGCGGACCACCGAGCGAGGGAGACCCATGCACGCCAGCGCCAGCGCCACCTGCACCCGCCGCGCCTTCCTCCGTTCGGCGTTCGGCGCGGCCGCCCTCGCCGGTACCGCCGCCGCGCTGGCCCCCGTGCTGCGCGCCCGCCGCCCCCGCCAGACGCTCGGCCCGGCCCCGCTCAGCGAGGAGACGTACCGGGGCCGGCACATCAGCGTCGACCCGGCCTCGGCGGCGGTCCGCATCGACGGCCGTCCCCTGCACGTGATGCGCCGGGCCGACGGCAGCTACCTCAGCGCGGTCAACCACTTCCAGTCCTACGACACCCCGCTGGAAGCGGCCCGCGCCGCAGTCGACGAACTCGGCACCACCCAGCTGGCCCTGGCCGCCCCGCACCACGGCTGACCGGCCGGGAGAAGGAGGACCCCCGCGGTGTACACGCGGCAGAACCAGAAGAACCTCACCAGTGCGCAGAAGAAGCGGTTCACGTCCGCGCTGCTGGAACTCAAGCGCGACGGAACCTACGACGAGTTCGTGCGCACCCACGGCACCTATTTCGTGCCCGACCGGGACACCAAGCGGCGCGTGGGCCACATGTCCCCGTCGTTCTTCCCCTGGCACCGCAGCTACCTGCTGGAGTTCGAGAAGCGGCTGCGGGCCGTGGACCCCCAGGTCTCCGTGCCGTACTGGGACTGGACCGCCGACTCCAGCCCCGTCTCCTCCCTGTGGGCCGAGGACTTCCTCGGCGGCACCGGCCGGGAGGGCGACCTCCAGGTGACGACCGGCCCCTTCGCCCACCGGAACGGGAACTGGACGATCACCGAGGGGGTCAGCGAGGCCCCGTTCCTCACCCGCAACCTCGGACGCCCGGGCAACCCGGTCTCCCTGCCGACGGCCGCCGAGCTCAAGTGGGCGATCGACGACCCGGTCTACGACTCCTCGCCCTGGAACTCCACCACCGGGGCCGGGAGCTTCCGCAACAAGCTGGAGGGCTGGGCCGCCCCCAAGAGCGAGCGCTGGCGCAACCACAACAAGGTCCACCAGTGGATCGGCGGCCACATGACGGGCGCGACCTCCCCGAACGACCCCGCGTTCTGGCTGCACCACGCCTTCGTGGACCTGATCTGGGACCGCTGGCAGCAGCGCCACCCCGGTTCCGGCTACCTGCCGGCCGCTCGGCTGGAACCCGGCGACCTCCAGCGCGGCCGGGTGATCTCCCTGGACGAGCCGATGCCCCCGTGGGGCGTCACCCCGCGCGAGATGCTCGGCCACGGGGGCGTCTACCGCTACGAGTGACGGGGGACGAGGGACACGGGAAAGGCCCCCGCCGTCGGGCGGGGGCCTTGTCGCCGGTCAGGCGGGGGAGGCGATCACTCGCCGTAGCTGCCGCCCTCGGTGTGGTGGCCGCCGCCGCCCGAGGCGTTGACGCAGGTGTTGCCGAAGGCCGGGTTCAGCAGGGCGATCACGTTGACGGTGTTGCCGCAGACGTTGACCGGGACGTGAACCGGAACCTGAACGAGGTTGCCCGACAGGACACCGGGGGAGCCGACCGCCGCACCGTGCGCTCCGGCATCGGCGACGGCCAGACCGGCGCCGGCGGCCAGGGTGCTGCCGGCGACAGCGGTGATGGCGAATGCCTTCGCGATACGCGACATCAAGATCTCCTCGTGAGATGTGGGCGCCGCATCCTCTGCGGCATTTGACATGGCATACAACGCGGCGAGCGCCGAGTGGTCACGGCCCGTGGGCTACCCGGGGAGAGAAAAACGGACAGAGGCGAAGGAGGGCCGGACCGGACTGACCGCTTCCGGCCGCATAACCGCCACCACCGGGCCCTTGCAGTGCGGTTCGCGGTACAGGGAGGCGACGAGCGGCGTCTGGTTCGTGACCGCGCGCCCGCCGCCGCCCGCCGCCTCCACGCAGCCCTTCGTGGAGGTCACGCCGTGGACGCGGTCGTCCTGGCCGACGTACTGGAATCCGGCTCCGGCGGCCTGCGCCGCGCCGGCCGCCGCCGACAGCAGGGCGCCCAGGACCAGGGCGGCCGCGGCAGGGGGGATGAGGTTCGCTCGCATGCCGGTCCAACCCGGCGCGCCCGGGAGCCGGTCACGCCTTGTCACCCTCCGGACGGCTGTGCGACCGTGCTCGCAACGCCCGGAAGCGGAACCGGGCCTGAGCGGAGCCCGGACGCGGACCGGGGCCGACCGAGGAGAGCGCGGATGAGTACAGCGGGCGGCGCCCACCGGCCCCGGGCCGGCACCGGGCACGGAGTCGTGGAGGGCCGCTGGGAGTCCGGCGGCACCGCCGTCTTCCGCGGCGTCCCCTACGCGGCCCCGCCCACCGGCCCCCTGCGCTTCGCCGCCCCGCGGCCCCCGGACGCCTGGGACGGCGTGCGCGACGCGGGGGCGTTCGGGCCCACCGCGCCCAAGGTGCCCTACCCGCCGGCCTTCGCCGCCCTGCTGTCCGACCCGGAGATCCCCGGCGAGGACTGCCTCACCCTCAACGTCTGGACCCCGGACCCGGCGCCCGGGGCCCGGCTGCCCGTCATGGTCTGGATCCACGGCGGCGCCCACACCCGGGGCTCGTCCGCGGTCCCCGTCTACGACGGCTCGGCCTTCGCCCGTGACGGGGTCGTGCTGGTCTCGATCAACTTCCGGCTCGGGGTCCTCGGCTACGGACTCTTCCCCGACGCCCCGGCCAACCGGGGCCTCCTCGACCAGATCGCCGCCCTGGAATGGGTCCGGGACAACATCGCCGCCTTCGGCGGGGACCCCGGGCGCGTCACCGTCTTCGGGGAGTCCGCCGGGGCCATCAGCATCGGCGCCCTGACGGCCGCCCCGCGCGCCGCCGGCCTCTTCGCCCGGGCCGTGCTGCAGAGCGGGGCCCCCGAAGCGCTCCCGCGCGACCAGGTCCGCACGATGGTCCGGCGGATGGCCGCCCGGCTGCGGGTCCCCGCGACCGCCCGGGCCTTCGAGGGGGTGGGCCTGCCCGCGCTGCTCGCCGCCCAGGAGGCGGCCATGCGCCGCTCCTCCCCGGTGCTGGGCGGCCCCGCCTTCGGGCTGGTCACCGACCCGGACACGCTCCCGGCCGACCCCCTGGAGGCCGCCGCGGCCTCGGACGTGCCGCTGCTGATGGGCTGGACCGCACAGGAGCACCGGCTGTGGCTCGCCCCGACCGGCGGGGGGCGGCTGCTGGACCGGCTCGGGCCGCTCGCGGTGGCGTACGGGCGGCTGCGCGGGGGCAAGGACCGGGCCGCCGTACGGGCCGTGCGCGCGGCGCTGCCGGACGCCTCCCCGGCCGACCTCGCCGGGCACCTGGTCACCGACCGGCTGCTGCGCGACCCCCTGCGCCGGATCGCCGGGGCCGACCGGCCGGCCCCGAGCCACCTCTACGAGTTCCGCTGGCCGAGCGGGCTGCCCGGGCTCGGCGCCTGCCACGCGCTGGAGCTGGGCTTCGTCTTCGACACCCTCGGCCTGCCCGAGTCCCGCTGGCTGGCCGGGCCGGACGCGCCGCAGGCCCTCGCCGACGAGATGCACCGGGCGTGGGTCGGCTTCGCCACCACCGGGGACCCGGGCTGGGCCCCGTGGGACGGCAACGGCCCGCCGAAGGTCTTCGACGGGCCGGAGCCGGAGGCAGTGCGTGCGGAGGCCGTTACTCCACTGGTCCTTCCATGACCTTGCTGATGAACTCGATCGGTCCCTCGCCCATGTTGGGCACATAGGTCTTGGCGTTGTGCTCGCCGCCCGGGATCACCCTCAGCGTGGTGTGGATGGGTCCCTTGGTATAGGTGGAGACGAACTTCTGCACGTCGGGAAGGGTCTTCTTGTTGCTCTCGTTGTCGCCGACCTGGAAGGCCAGGTAGACGTCCGGAGACCCCTTCTTGTCGATGAGCTGCTTGGCGAGCACCTCGGGGTTGTTCTCCGCCTTCTCCTTGTCGAAGCCCTTCCACAGCGGGGAGTCGGGCACGATGTCGGGGCCGGAGCAGATGGCGGCCTTGAACTTCTCGGGGTACTTCAGCACCGCCTTGAGGCTCGCGAAGCCGCCGGTGGAGGAGCCCATGAACGCCCAGCCGTCACGCGACTTGATGGTGCGGAAGTTCTCCCGCATCAGGTCCGGCACGTCGTCGGTCAGCCAGGTGCCCATCTTGGGCTGGTTGGGGATGTCGGAGCCGTCCCAGTAGATGCCCTTGTCCGGCTCCGGGTTCAGCACGGGCATGGCGAGGATGAACGGCTTGCTCTTGCCCTCGCTGTACCACTTGCTGATGCTGGCCTGGAGCTTGAGGTCCGTGCCCATCCAGTAGTTCACCGGGTAGCCGGCGCCGCCGGGCAGGGCGATCATGACCGGGAAGCCGCTCTTGGCGAACTTGGGGTCGTTGTACTCCTTCGGAGCCCAGACCCACACCTTGCCCTTGAACCCGGACTTCTTGCCGTCCAGCTCGGTGACCGCCACGTGGGTGCCGTCCGAGAGGGTCGAGGCGTTCTTGAACTGGGCCGTGGGGTTGGTCGGCATCGACATCTTCGAGTTCGGCGCCTGCTTGCCGCCCGCCTGGCCGCCGCCCCCGGGCTTGCCGAAGGACACGGCCTCGCCCTTGTCGCTGAACGGCGGTATCTCGAAGTACGCCATGACACCGGCGCCGATGCCGGCGAGGGCCAGCACGGTGACGCCCGCGATGATCCACTTCTTCGCCTTGGACTTCCGGCGCGGCGGTTCCTCGTCGTAGGGAGGCTCGTACCGGTCGTACTGCTGCTGCTGCTGCTGCTGGTGCTGGTACTGCTGCTGCTCGAAACGGGGCTGCACCTGCGTCGGCGCGTCGTAACCGTACTGGTCCTGCCCGTACGGGCCGCCCTGCTGCGGCCGGCCCTGCTGCGGCCGGCCCTGCTGGGGTCCGCCGTAACCGGGTCCGCCGTAGGGCTGGCCGCCCTGCGGGGGCTGGCCGTAGGGCGGCTGCGGCCGGCCCTGCTGCTGGCCGTAGGGCGGGCGCGGGGGCGGGTTCTGACCTTCCGGCCTGTACGGCGGCTGGTACTGGCCGTCGGGTGAGTACGACATGTGCGGTGGCTCTCCGGCTGTAGCTGGCCCCGTCGTGGGGAGGACTGCTTCCGTTCGAATGATGAACGATAGTGCCTCGGGGTTCCCTATTTTTCCTTTTCTTGACGGTCCAGGGGGTAGTGCGTTGCCCATCGCCTGGAGGGCGCGCGGAGTTCCCCTGCTGTTACCCGCGCGTCCCTGGCCCATGCACATGCCCCTGGGTATGGTGCGTCCGCGCCGCCGCCCCCAAGACTTCCCCCATGTGCCCGGAGGTACATCCCGTGTTTGGCATGACCATTTCACGGCCTCGCCGCAAGACCGCCCTCGCCACCGCCTTCGGCGTCACCGCCGCCGGCGCCGCCCTGTGGGCCGGCGTCGGCAGCGCCCAGCCCGCGCACGCCGCGGGCCTGCCCGCCCCCGACCACACCGTCGTCGTGGTCTTCGAGAACCACGCCTACAACCAGGTCATCGGCAGCTCCAGCGCCCCCTACATCAACTCCCTCAAGGCCGGGGGTGCCAACCTCACCCAGTCCTTCGGCATCACCCACCCCAGCCAGCCCAACTACATGCAGCTGTTCTCGGGCTCCAACCAGGGCGTCACGGACGACAGCTGTTACACCCCCGGCTTCAGCTCCGCGCCCAACCTGGCCTCCGAGCTGATCGCCGCCGGCAAGAGCTGGGGCAGCTACAACGAGACCCTCCCCAGCCAGGGCTCCACCACCTGCTCCAGCGGCAAGTACGCCCGCAAGCACAACCCCTGGTTCGCCTTCTCCAACGTGCCCACCAGCACCGCGAAGACGATGACCCAGTTCCCGACGGACTTCACCACCCTGCCCCAGGTGTCCTTCGTCGTCCCGAACCTCTGCAGTGACATGCACGACTGCTCCGTCGGCACCGGCGACACCTGGCTCAAGAACAACCTCAAGGCCTACGCGGACTGGGCCAAGACCCACAACAGCCTCCTCGTGGTCACCTTCGACGAGGACAACCGCCTCGCCGGCAACCAGATCCCGACCGTGCTCTACGGCCAGCCCGTGACCCCCGGCTCCTCGTCGGCCACCACCTACAACCACTACGACATGCTGCGGACCCTGGAGGGCCTGGCCGGGCTGACCACCCACGCCGGGAACGCCGCCACCGCCAAGGACATCACGGGGATCTGGGCTTCCTGACCATGTACGTCGCGGACAGTCGCGGTACCCCCGCGCCCGCCGTGGCCCCCGAGACGCCGGCCGTCGCCCTGGGCACCAGCCCGGGGCGGCGCGCCGCCCTCGCCCCCACGGTGCTCGCCCTGGGCACGGTCAGCCTGATCACCGACGTCTCCTCCGAGATGGTCACGGCCGTGCTCCCGCTCTACCTCGTCGCCGGACTCGGGCTCACCCCGCTCGGCTTCGGCCTCCTCGACGGGGTCTACAACGGCGTCAGCGCCCTGGTCCGCCTCACCGGCGGCCACCTCGGCGACCGCCTCGGCCGCCACAAGGCGCTCGCCGGCATCGGCTACGGCCTCTCCGCCCTGTGCAAGCCGCTCCTGCTGCTCGCCCACACCCTGCCCGCCATCGGCGCCGTCCTCGCCCTGGACCGCACCGGCAAGGGACTGCGCACCGCCCCGCGCGACGCGCTGATCTCCCTGGCCGCCGCCCCCGAGGACCGCGGCCGGGCCTTCGGCGTGCACCGGGCCATGGACACCGCCGGCGCGCTGATCGGACCGCTCCTGGCCTTCCTGATCCTGCGCGGCGCCGCCGACGGCTACGACGCCGTCTTCACCGTCAGCGCCTGCGTGGCCGCCCTCGGCGTCCTGGTGCTGGTCCTCTTCGTACCCGGCCGCCGCACCGAGCCGGCCCCCGACGCCGCCCCGGTCTCCCTGCGGGCCTCCCTCGGCCTGCTGCGCCGCCGGGACCTGCGCCGCACCGCCCTGTGCGCGCTGCTGCTGGGGCTGTGCACCGTCAGCGACGCCTTCGTCTTCCTGCTGCTGCAGAAGGCCACCGGGATCGCCGACCGCTGGTTCGCGCTGCTGCCGCTCGGCACCGCCGCGGCCTTCTTCCTGCTCGCGATGCCCCTGGGCCGCCTCGCCGACCGCGTCGGCCGCCGCCGGGTCTTCCTCGGCGGCCACCTCGCGCTGCTCCTCGCGTACGGACTGCTCCTCACCGGCGCCGCCCACCCGGCCCTGCCCTACGCGGTCCTCCTGCTGCACGGCGCCTTCTACGCCGCCACCGACGGCGTGCTCATGGCCGAGGCCGCCGGAGCCGTGCCCGAGGAGCACCGGGGCGGCGGGCTCGCCCTCGTCCAGACCGGCCAGGCCCTCGCCCGGTTCGCCGCCTCCCTGGGCTTCGGCGCCGCCTGGACCGTCTGGGGTCCCCGGCCCGCCCTCGCGGTGGCCGCCGTCCTGCTCGCGCTCGCCGTCGCCGGCTGCGCCCGGCTGAAGCCCGACGGGACCTGACCCGGGCCGCCGCCCGCACCACCGCATCCCCACACGAGAAAGACCGAAGGCCCCCATGACCCTCCAGCGCCGGATCCTGATCCTGGTCTGCGCCGTCGTCCTGCTCGCCGCCGTCGGAGTGATCGCCGTGGTCCGGGCCGGGTCGCGGGCCGACGAGAAGGACCAGGCCCGGCCCGGCGGCCCGCAGATCACCCCGGGAACGGTCTCCCTCGCCCCCGGCGACGGGGGCCGGCGGATGGTCTTCCGGAACATGGCCTGGGGCCCGCACCGCGACGAGCTCACCTCCGTGCCGGCCGCGGCCCCCGACGGCCCCCGCACCTCCTCCGGGGTGAAGTGCCTGCGCTTCTTCGCGGCCGCCGGCACCGGGATCTGCCTGCAGTCCGACAAGGGCGGGGTCCAGGAGAGCTACCGGGCGGTCGTCCTCGACGCCGGCCTGGGGGAGGTCGCCTCCCGCCCCCTCGCCGGGATCCCCACCCGCGCCCGGGTCTCGCCGGGCGGGCACCTGGTGGCCTGGACGGTCTTCGTCGGCGGGGACTCGTACGCGGGCACGAACTTCTCCACCCGCACCTCCCTGCTCGACCTGCGCACCGGGAAGTACGACGCCTCCCTGGAGGACTTCACGATCCTCATGGACGCCAAGACCTACCGGAACGCCGACGTCAACTTCTGGGGGGTCACCTTCGCCGCCGACGAGAAGACCTTCTACGCGACCCTCGCCACCGGCGGCCGCACCCACCTGGTCCGCGGCGACCTCGCCGCGCGCACGGTGACCGTCCTGCGCGAGAACCTGGAGTGTCCCTCGCTCTCCCCGGACGGGACCCGACTGGTCTTCAAGAAGCGGGTGCCCGGCCTGCCCGAGGACGCCCCCTGGCGGCTGTACGTCCTGGACCTGGCCTCCATGAAGGAGACCCCGCTCGCCGAGGAGCGCAGCGTGGACGACCAGGTGGTGTGGACCGACGACCGGACCGTCGTCTACTCCCTGCCCGGGGACTTCGGCGCGGACCTGTACTCCGTGCCGGCCGACGGCGGCGGCACGGTGACCCGGGTGACGGCCTCGGCCCTCGCCCCGGCCTTCCTCGGCTGAGCGGCCGGGGCAGGGGCGGGACGAGGGCCGGGAGTCCCGCGGCGCGGGGCGCCGCGGGACGGTGGAACCGGGCGGGCGGGAGCCCGCAGGACCGTTACGCCGGAATCAGCGTCTTGCGCCTGCGCCTGCGCGGCGCCGCCGCCGACATGCGCAGCTCGATGATCGAGCGGACCGTGGGCCACTCCTCGTCGAGGATCGAGTAGAAGGCCGTGCTGCGCACCGCTCCGTCCAGCCCCCGCGAATGGGCCCGGCGGACCCCTTCGCAGGTGAAGCCGAGACGTTCCATCGCGGCCCGCGAGCGCCCGTTGCGGGCGTCCGCCCGCAGCGAGATGCGGCGCACGCCCCAGGTCTCGAAGGCGTGGCGCAGCATGAGCAGCTTGGCCTCGGTGTTGATGCCGGTCCCCTGGGCGGCCGGGGACAGCCAGGTGTTCCCGATCTCGGCCGCGTCGGGGATCGCCGTCGCGGGATCCCCGAAGGGCACCCCGGGCACGGCGGGCCAGACGAGCGGCCCCTGCCAGTAGTCGAGTTCCAGGAACCGGGTCGACCCGACCACCCGCCCGTCAGAGGCTCTGACCACGGCGAACGCAAGGGATCGACCCGCTGCCTGATCGGAGAGGGCGCGGTCGATGTACTCGTGGGACGCCTGCAACCCGTGCGGCACGGGAGTGAAGGCGTAAGTCGTACGATCCTCGGCCCCGGCCTCGGCCAGGGCCTCGGTGTGGTGGGGGGCGAGGGGCTCGAGCCGCACGGAGCGGCCGGCGAGGAGTACGGGTACGGGCACGGAGCCTTCGGTCCTTCTGGGCGGTGGGGTGGTTGCACAGTCTGCGTCCCTGACGTCACCCCCCGCGCAAAACGCGGGTGAAAGGCAACGGGCTGTCAGGTGAACGCGAGTGGCTCAATGTAGCCCCTTAGGGTCCTCTCATGAACCCCCTATTTGGCAATGGCGCAAAGTGTGTTTTCGATGACTTTGGTCCGACGGCCGGAGCGCCCGTGATCCTCGTCCACGGACACCCGTTCAACCGCTCGATGTGGGCCCCGCAGACGGCGGCGCTGACCGCGGCCGGCTACCGCGTAATCGCCCCTGACCTGCGAGGATACGGGGAGAATCCGGCCGTCGAGGAGAAGACCCCGCTCGCCGCCTTCGCCGACGACCTGGCGGGGCTGCTCCGGGACCTGGGTATCGAACGGGCGGTCGTCGGAGGAGTGTCCATGGGCGGGCAGATCGCGATGGAGCTCAGGTTGCGCCACCCGGGTCTCGTGCGGGCCCTCGTCCTCTCCGACACCTCCCCCGTTCCGGAGACCGGGGAAGGCGCGGAGTTCCGCCGGAGGACCGCCGAGCGGCTTCTTGCGGAGGGGATGGATCCGTATGCCGAAGAAGTCATTGACAAGATGCTGGCGCCCTACAACGTCACCGGCCAGCCGGAGGCGGCCGCCCGGGTCAGCGCCATGATGCGGGCCACCGACCCGCGGGGCGCCGCCGCGGCCCTGCGCGGCCGGGCCGAGCGGCCCGACTACCGGCCCGTGCTCGCGGCCCTGCCCCCGGAGGTGCCCTGCCTGGTGCTGGTGGGCGCCGACGACGTCTACACCCCGGTCGCGGAGGCCGAGGCCCTGTGCGCCCTCGTCCCGCACGCCCGGCTCGAGGTGATCGAACGGGCCGGGCACCTGCCGGGGGTGGAACAGCCGGAGGCCTTCAACCGGGCGCTGCTGGAGTTCCTCGGCGGCCTCTGAGCCGCGGGCCGCGGAATGGCCCATCTGACAGATGCCTGAGCGGCCCATGCCGGCGGGCCGTTTCGATGATCCAATGGACCGGTGACGATACGGTTCCTGCCCGCGCCCGGCGCGCCCCGCCGCCTGGCCGCCGCCCAGTTGAGCAACTCCGTCGGCGATGGTGCCTACTACGTGTGCTCCGCGCTCTACTTCACCCGCGTGGTGGGCCTCTCGCCCGCCCAGATCGGCCTCGGCCTGACCCTCGCCTGGGCGGTCGGCTCGGTCGCCGGGGTGCCGCTGGGCGCCCTGGCCGACCGCCGGGGGCCGCGCGGCACCTCGGTGCTGCTGGCGCTGGCCACCGCGGCCTCGGTGGCCTCCTTCCTGTTCATCCGGTCCTTCCCGGCCTTCCTGTGCGCCGTGGTCCTCTACGCCGTCTCCCAGTGCGGCCTCGCCGCCGCCCGCCAGGCCCTGCTCGCCGGCCTGGTGGCCCCGCAGGAGCGCACGGGTGTGCTGGCCCACCTCCAGTCCACCCTCAACGCCGGACTGGCGCTGGGCGCGGCCCTGGGCGGCCTCGCCCTCGGCGCGGGCACCGAGCGGGCCTACCTCGTGGTGTTCGCCCTGGACGCGGCGAGCTTCCTGGTCTGCGCCGCCGTCCTGCGCGGGCTGCCCCCGGTCGGGCCCGCCCCCGGGCGGGCGGCGGGGGAGCCGCGGCTGGCGGTGCTGCGCGACCGGCCGTACGCCCTGGTCACACTGCTCAACGCGGTCCTGCTGCTGCGGATGCCGCTGCTGAGCCTGGCGATCCCGCTGTGGATCGCCGAGCGCACCCAGGCCCCGGGCTGGCTGGTGTCGGCGCTGTTCGTGCTGAACACCCTCGCCGTGATGCTGTTCCAGGTGCGCCTGGCCCGGCCCGTCACCGACCTGGACAGCGCCGGGCGGGCCCTGCGCGTCTCCGGTGTTGTCATGGCCCTGTCCTGCGCGGTGTTCGCCGTCTCGGCGCTGCCGTCCTCCGGGTGGGCGGCGGCCGCGCTGCTCGTCGCCGGCGCCGCGCTCCAGGCCGACGCCGAGATGCGGCAGTCGGCGGGGTCCTGGCAGATCGGGTTCTCGCTGGCCCCGGCCGAGCGGATCGGGCAGTACCAGGGCTTCTTCGGTACCGGGGTCCCCGTCGCCCGGACCCTGGGCCCGCTGCTGCTGACCGCGCTGCTCCTGCTCTGGGGGATCCCCGGCTGGCTGCTGCTCGGCGGGCTGCTGCTGGCGGCCTCGTTCGCGATGGGCCCGGCCTCCCGCTGGGCCGAGGCCAAGGCCCGGGGCGAGGGCGGCCGGACGCCCGCCGACGCGACCTCGCCCGGGCTCTCCTGACCCCCCTCCCCGGCGCCTCGGGATGGCAAGCGCCCCTGCGATCATGCGGGGATGGACTTCGAGGACGTACTGGCCGGGCTGGCCGCCGTCGGCCCCTTCTTCACCGTCCCGTACGGGGAGGAGCCGCCCGGGCCGGGCTTCCGGCCGCTGACGGAGCTCTACGGGGAGCACCTCGGCCCCTACGTCGCCGAGGTGGGCCGGCGGATCCGCTGCGGGCCGGACCGGGTGGCGGCCTCGACCGCGCAGTTCGGGATCGTCTCCCGGCTCTGGTCGCTGGGCCTCGGCTGCGCCGCCCTGGGCGGGCGGGTGCCGGACCTGGCCCCCGACCGGGTGTGGTGGCGGCTGCCCGAGGCGGGTTCGCTCCAGCTGTGGCTGCCCGCGCCCGCCGCCGTCCTGCCCGCGGCGGCGCTGGGGGAGACCGTGCTGGGCAACCTGGCCGTACTGGACTCCGCGCTGCGGCGGGCGTACGGGGTCTCGGAGCGGGTGCTGCGCGGGAACGCCGCCTCCGGGCTCGTCGGGTCCCTGCGCGTGCTGCTCGACCGGGTGCCGGGTGAAGCAGCCGTGGAGCTGGCCGCCGCCCTGCTGGCCGAGGGCGGGGCGCTGGCGGGCACCGGGGAGTTCGTCCACGAGGAGGGCCAGGGGGTGGCCTTCGTCCGCCGCAGCTGCTGCCTCTACTACAAGGTGCCCGGCGGCGGGCTGTGCGGGGACTGCGTCCTGCGGACCAGGTAGCGCGAAGGGGCCGCCCGGGAGTTGCCTCCCCGACGGCCCCCGCTCGCGGTCCCGACTAGAAGGTCAGGTTCCAGGAGTCGATCTTGCCGGTGTCGCCGCCGGCGTTGTCGTTCACCCGCAGCTTCCAGGTCCCGTTCGCGACCTCCGAGGAGGCGTCGACGGTGTAGGTCTGGTTGATGTTGTCGGTGCTGCCGCCGGCCCGGTTGTGGACCGTGTAGACGGTGCCGTCGGGGGCGACCAGGTCGACCTTCAGGTCACCGATGTAGGTGTGGACGATGTTCACGCCGACCTTGAGGGTGGCCGGGGCGTTGCCGGTCACGCCGGAGACGGTGATGGGGCTCTCCACCGTGCTGTTGTCGTTGATCGCGAAGTCCGCGGTGTTCTCGAAGTACTTGCCCGCGGGCGGGGTGGCGCCCACCGCCTTCAGCGCGTCGACCTGGCCCTCGCCGAAGAAGGAGTTGTTGGCCGTCGTACCGGTGCAGCGGCCGTCCGCCGGGCAGGCGATGTCGTTGGCCTGGGCGGCCAGCTTGTCGCGGATCTGCGCCGGGGTGATGCCCGGGTTGGCGCTCGCGATCAGCGCGGCGACGCCCACCACGTGCGGGGTGGCCATCGAGGTGCCGCTCTTGGTGCCGTACTTGCCGCCGGGCAGGGTGGAGTAGACGTCCTGACCGGGGGCCGCGACGTCGATGACGCCCTGGCCGAAGTTGGAGAACGAGGCCTTGGTGGTGCCGGTGCCGTTCGCCGCGACCGTGACCACGCCCGGGAGTTCGGTCGGGATGTCCAGGCAGGCGTTGGTGATGGTGCGGGTGACCGGCGTCGAGTCGTTGGGGCTCGCGGTGTCGGTGCTCTTGTGGGCGAGGTCGTAGTTCTCGTTGCCCGCCGCGGCGATCTGCAGCGAGCCCTTGCCCTCGGCGTACTCCTGGGCGCGCTTGACGCCCTCGATGATGGCCGCCTGGTCGATGTTGTCCGGGCAGTTGAACTGCCACGGGTCGGTGTAGTAGCTGTTGTTGGTGACCTTGAAGCCGTGGTCACCGGCCCACACGAACCCGCAGATGGTGTTCTCGGCGAAGAAGAACGAGTTGCCCGGCTCCGCGACGCGGACGGCGGAGATCTTCACGCCCGGGGCGACGCCGACGACGCCCTTGCCGTTCTTGGCGGCGGCGATGGTGCCCGCGACGTGGGTGCCGTGCGTGTCGACGTCACGCCAGGCGCCGGCGCGGGTGTCGGGCTTGCCGTAGGCGCAGGAGACGGAGTCCGCCGCGTTGAAGTTGGGCGCCAGGTCCTGGTGCTGGTCGTCCACACCGGTGTCGAGGATGCCGACCTTGACCGAGGACGAGCCGGGGTTCACGGCCCAGGCCTGGTCCGCCTTGATCTGCGTCATGTCCGCCCGCGCGGGCTCGCCCGCCGGGGTGCTGGCCTGCGCCGGGTTGGCCGGCAGCGCCGGGTTGTAGGCGTCGGCGGGCACGTCCGAGGTGCGGGTCGCGCCGACCTGCTGGACCCCGCTGACACCGCGCATCGTGGCGGCGAAGGAGGCCGAGGAGGAGTGGGCGACGACGACGCCGATCTGGTCGAAGTACGAGAAGACCGTGCCGCCGTTGGCGGTGACGGCCGAACGCACCGCCGAGCTGTCGCCCGGGGCGGTGATCACGAGGTAGGCACGGGTGCCGGCAACCCAGGTCGCACTCTGGGAAGAAGCCGGGGCCGAGGCCTTGGGAGCCTTGGGGGCCACCGCGACGGCGGAGCCCGAGGGGCCGACGGGAGCGGTGCCGGCGAGCGCGGCGGGGGCTCCGAGGGTGAGGGCTGCGCCCAGGGCGGCAGCCACCACCAGGGCACGTCGAGGTCGACTGGATATGTGGGGTATCAAAACGTCCTCCGATGACCCGGCGACGGTGCTGGTGGCACCTACCGGGCCGTACGAAACGAGTGGTGGACGCAAGATGTCAGACGCGCGGCCCCGTAGGGAAGTACCTTTTGCAGCGCTCGACTTGAGACGCGGTGGCCGAAACCCGACGGTCCATGGCCGGAGGGGGCTGTTCCGCTCCGCTTCGCCGGACTTGCGCCGCCGTGCGGCCCACCGGACGGGGGCGGAGGCCCGGATCCGGCCCGGCGCCGCGAGGAGGGGCGGCGCCGGGCCGGGGGCCGGCCGGGCTGGGCACCGTGGGGGCGAGCCCTGCCCGGCCGGCTTGCGGGGTGCGCCGGTTCAGACCGGCACACCGTCCTTGGGGCCCGCCGCGGGGCCGGGGAGGGCGGCCGGGGGATCTGCGGGGGCGGGGGCGTGGCCGTCGTCCACGAGCACGGCCTCGTCGAAGGGCAGCCGTCCCGCGAGGACTTCGCCGGCCCGCTCGCGGTCGAACTCCTTCGTCCAGGCACCGATGAGGACCGTGGCGACCGCGTTGCCCGCGAAGTTCGTCAGGGCCCGCGCCTCGCTCATGAAGCGGTCGATGCCCACGATCAGGCCCACCCCGTCGACCAGCTCCGGCCGGTGCGACTGGAGGCCGCCCGCCAGGGTGGCCAGCCCGGCCCCGGTGACCCCGGCCGCGCCCTTCGAGGCCACGATCATGAACAGCAGCAGGGAGACCTGCTCGCCGATGGCCAGGGGCTTGCCCATGGCCTCGGCGACGAACAGCGAGGACATCGTCAGGTAGATGGCCGTGCCGTCCAGGTTGAAGGAGTAGCCCGTGGGCACGGTGATCCCGGTGACCGGCCGGGACACGCCCAGGTGCTCCATCTTCGCGATCAGCCGCGGCAGCGCCGACTCCGAGGAGGAGGTCGACAGGATCAGCAGGAACTCCCGTCCCAGGTAGCGCAGCAGCGCGAAGATGCTGACGCCCGTGCACAGCCGCAGCAGCGTGCCCAGGACCACGATCACGAAGATCAGACAGGTCGTGTAGAAGCCGATCATGATCACGGCCAGGGACTTCAGCGCGTCGATCCCGGTCGCCCCGACCACCGCCGCGATCGCCCCGAAGGCACCCACCGGCGCCGCCCACATGATCATCGCCAGTACCCGGAACACCAGCTTCTGCACGTGCCCGATCCCGCGCAGCACCGGCTCGCCCGCCGGTCCCATCGCCTGCAGCGCGAACCCGCACAGCAGCGCCACCAGCAGCGTCTGGAGCACCTGGCCGCCGGTGAAGGCCGAGACCAGGGTGGTCGGGATGATCCCCAGCAGGAACTCGGGCGTGCTCTGCGCCCCGCCCGCCTTGGCCTGGGCCTCGCCGGCGTGCCGGGCCGCCTCCGTCAGGTGCAGCCCGCTGCCGGGCTCCAGCAGGTTCCCGACGACCAGCCCGATGGCCAGGGCCACCGTGGACATCACCATGAAGTAGCCGAGGGCGAGACCGCCGACGGCGCCCACCTTGGCGGCCTTGCGGACCGAGCCGATGCCCAGCACGATCGTGCAGAAGATCACCGGCGAGATCATCATCTTGATGAGGTTGACGAAGCCGGTGCCCAGCGGCTTCAGCTCGACCGCCGTGCCGGGCGCGGCGAAGCCGACGGCGATGCCGAGCAGCACCGCGGCGATCACCGCGAGGTAGAGGTAATGGGTTCTGTCGCGTCTGGCGGCCACGTTCGCCTCCTGGTGGTGAATGCGTTCCGGGAGACCATCGCCCACCCTGTGACCCCGGTCACCCTTGCGTTCATTGAGTTCACGGCCCGGTGCACACTGAGCGCCATGTTCCGCTTCGCCCGTCCGCCCCGGAGCCTCGCCGGCCAGCTCTTTGCCATGCAGGTCCTGCTCGTCGCCCTCGTCGTCGCCGGCTGCGCGGTCTTCGCGTACGCGACCGCCCGCGGCCAGGCCGAGGACGCCGCCCGGCGCCAGGCCGGGGCCGTGGCCCGGGCCGTCGCCGACTCGCCGTCCGTGCGGGCGGCCGTACAGGACGCGGCGCGCACGGGGGCGGACCCCTCGGCCGCCCTCCAGCCGTACGCCGAGCAGGTGCGGGCGGACGCCGGGGTGGACTTCGTGACGATCATGGCCCCCGACGGGCGGCGCTGGACCCACCCCGACCCGCGGCGCATCGGCGAGCGCTACCTCGGCAACACCGCCCGGGCCCTGCGCGGCGAGACCTTCGGCGAGACGTACACCGGCACCCTCGGCCCGTCCATCCGCGTGATCACCCCGCTCACCGGGCCGGGCGGTGACGTCGTCGGGCTGGTCAGCGCCGGGATCACGATCCGCGCCATCAGCGCCCGGCTCGCCGAACAGCTGACCGCCCTCGCCTGGGTGGCGGCCGGGGCCCTCGCCCTCGGCGGTATCGGCACGTACGTGGTCAACGCACGGCTGCGCCGCCACACCCACGGGCTGGACGCGGCCGGGCTGAGCCGGATGTACGACTACCACCAGGCGGCCCTGCACGGGGTCCGGGAAGGGCTGCTGCTGCTGGACGGCCACCGCAGGATCACCCTGATCAATGACGCGGGCCGGGAGCTCCTGGGCCTGTCCGGCGAGGTCACCGGCACCGGCGTCGACGCCCTCGGGCTGCCCGCGCCGCTCACCGGCGCCCTGCTCGCCGACCGGCCCCGGGTGGACGAGGTGCACCTGACGGCGGAGCGGGTGCTGGTGGTCAACAGCTCACCGGTGGCGGGCGGCGGCCGCCGCGGGACGGTGGTCACCCTGCGCGACCACACCGAACTCCAGTCCCTCACCGGGGAACTGGACCACGAACGGGGCTTCACCCAGGCGCTGCGCTCCCAGGCCCACGAGGCGGCCAACCGGCTGCACACCGTGGTCTCCCTCATCGAACTGGGCCGCAGCGAGGAGGCGGTGGAGTTCGCCACCGCCGAACTGGAGCTGGCGCAGGCCCTGACCGACGAGGTGGTCACCGCCGTCGGCGAGCCGGTGCTGGTCGCGCTGCTCCTCGGCAAGGCCGCCCAGGCGCACGAGCGGGGCATCGAGCTGCACGTCACGCCGGACAGCGGCGCGATCGAGGCCGGGCCGGGGCTGCCGCCCGCCCGGGATCTGGTCACCGTCCTCGGCAACCTCGTCGACAACGCCCTCGACGCCCTCACCGGGGTACCCGGCGGCCGGATCGCCGTCACGGTCCGCCGGGACGCCGGCGGGCTGCTGCTGCGGGTCGCGGACAACGGGCCAGGGCTGCCGCAGGGGGTGGACGTGTTCCGGCGCGGCTGGTCCGGCAAGGGGGAGGGCCGCGGCCTGGGCCTGGCCCTGGTCCGCCAGGTGGCCCACCGGCACGGCGGCTCGGTGGAGGCGGGCGACACCCCGACGGGCGGCGCGTCCTTCACAGCCCACCTGCCGCTGCCTCCGGCGGTTGGGGTGGGGCCGGTGTCGGACCCGTCGGACCCGGACACCGGCCTGCCGGACCCTGCGGGCCCGTGGCCGTCGTACGTGGAGCCGGCCGCGTCCGACCCGGACACCGGCCTGCCGGTGCCTCCGGCGGTCGGAGCAGGGCCGGGTGGCGTGCCGGACCCTGCGGGACCCGGGGCTGTCCGGGGCGGCGCCGTCGGAGGGGGTGTCCGAGGGCCGGACTGCGGGGCGGGGTCCGTCGGCGGCCCGGTGGTGGAGTGCCGTCTGCCCGGCCGGTGCGCCGCAGGCGGTGGCGCGTGAGCGGGCCCGTGCGGGTGCTCGTCGTCGAGGACGACCCCGTCGCCGCCGACGCGCACGCGCTCTACGTGGGCCGGGTGCCCGGGTTCACCCCGGTGGCGGCCGTGCACACCCTCGCGGAGGCCACCCGGGTGCTGGAGCGCACCCGGGTCGACCTGCTGCTGCTCGACCTCACCCTGCCGGACGGCAACGGGCTGCGCTTCGCCCGGGCGCTGCGCGCCTCCGGGCATCCGGCCGACGTGATCGCGGTGACCTCGGCGCGGGACCTGGCCGTGGTCCGCGAGAGCGTCTCCCTGGGCGTCGTGCAGTACGTGCTCAAGCCCTTCGCCTTCCCCACCCTGCGCGAACGCCTGCTGCGCTACGCCGAGTTCCGGGCGGCGGCCGCGGGGGAGGCCGTGGGCCAGGACGACGTGGACCGGGCCCTCGCGGCCCTGCGCGCGCCCGCCGCCGCCCAGCTGCCCAAAGGGCTCAGCGCCCCGACCCTGGACCGGGTCGCGGCGCTGCTGCGGGAGGCCCCCGAGGGGCTGACCGCCGCGGGGGCGGCCGGGGCGGCCGGGATCTCGCGGATCACCGCCCGCCGGTACCTGGAGCACCTGGTGGACACCGGCCGCGCGGACCGTGCCCCCCGGTACGGCCAGGTCGGCCGCCCCGAGCTGCACTACCGCTGGCGGGCGGCGGAGGCGGGCTCGGTGTCGAAGGTGTAGAACTTCCGGTGGTCGAGCATGTCGGCCGGGGTCACGTCGTTCCAGGGGCGCATGGTGTCGCGCAGGTCGACGACGTTCGGGGTGCCGGCGGCCGGCAGGTACGGCGAGTTCGGGTTCTTCGCCTGCCAGTCGGCCCACAGCTTGTCCACGAAGGCGTGGTGCATCCAGAACACGGGGTCGTTCGGGGAGACGCCGGTGCCCATCTGGCCGCCGACCCACACGTGCACCCGGTTGTGCAGGTTGGCGCCGCGCCAGCCCTCGAGGTTGTTGCGGAAGCCGTTCGAGGCGCTGTTCCACGGGGCCATGTCGTAGACCGGCATCGCGAGCACCGCGTCCACCTCGGCGCGCGTCGGCAGCTGGGCCACGCCCTCGCCGAGCGCACGGCGCAGGTAGGACCGGCCGTCCACGCGGACCGAGACCTCCCACTTGCCGGTCGCGTACGCGAACGGGCCGTCCATCACCTGTCCGTCGCGGGCCCGGCCGGTGCCGCCGAGGAAGTCGGCGGCCCAGAGGGAGGAACGGGTGGTGCGGTCGGCGGTCCAGTCCCAGTACGGGATCGAAACGCTCTTGTCCACCGCCTGAAGCGCCGCCTCGAACTCGAGGAGAAAGCGGCGGTGCCAGGGGAGGAAGGAGGGGGAGCGGTGGCCGACGCGGTCGCCCGAGTCGGTGTCGCTCATGATGAACCCGTTGTGGGTGGTCACGAAGCGGTCGTAGCGGCCGGTCCGCTTCAGTTCGAGCAGCGCGTTGGTGAAGGCGCGCTTCTCCTCGGCGGTCAGCGTGGCCTGGTTCTTGCGCACGGTCATCACATGCCGCCCATCTGCATCGGGGCCAGCTGGGAACCCTGGAGCTCGCGCACGGCGGCCCGGGCCAGCGAGGTCGGGTCGGCGAAGGTCTCGTAGTGGTTGACCACGCTGATCCAGGTGCCGTCGGCGTTCTGCATGACGTGCAGCTCGCGGCCGTCTATCCGGACGCTGGGCGCCCCGGCGCCGCCGTGGTGGCCGCCGTGGTGTCCGCCGCCCGAAGCGGGGGATATCTGGATGCGACGGCCCATGTACACCTCGTCGACGGTGCCGGCCGGGGTGGTGGCCGCGGCGCGCGAGTCGGTGGCGGCGGCGTGCGCGGTGGCGCCCGCGATGCCGAGGACGGTGAGAGCGCCGGCGGTGGTGCCCAGGGCCTGCCGGCGGGTGATCTTGTTCATGGCCGAAGAACTATCAGCGGCCGGACGGCAGTTGGCCGGAATCCGGACATCGGTGGATAAGTTCTATGTCGAACAAATTAAATGATCTTCCCGTCCGGACCGGCTCCAGTGGTCCGGACGGGAAGATCTACGGCAGAAATACTACCAGGCGGTAAGTTTTGCGGTCCGATGGTACGCATGTGGAGGGGGTCACGCTCCGGAGTCGGCCGGAAGCAGTGCCGGAATACGCCATTCCCGATCAGTCCTCAAGGGTCCCTGAAGTCTGATTTGCCGCTATCTACGCCCTATAGTCCCGATATGGCTCTCCATCAGACGAAGGACACGCGCACCGAGGACACCGACACGGACGTCTTCGCGTCCGCCCTGAGCGGCCAGGTCCTCCCCAAGTACCGGATGCCCGAGGACCACTCGTCCTCCGAAGTGGTCTACTCGCTCCTCCACAACGAGCTCCTCCTCGACGGCAACGCCGCCCAGAACCTCGCCACCTTCTGCACCACCTGGTCGGACGACGGCGTGCACCGGCTGATGAACGAATGCCTCGACAAGAACATGATCGACAAGGACGAGTACCCGCAGACCGCCGAGATCGAGGCCCGCTGCGTCAACATCCTGGCCGACCTCTGGAACGCCCCGGCCGGCACGACCGGCACCGGCTGCTCCACCACCGGCTCCAGCGAGGCCGCCATGCTCGGCGGACTCGCCCTCAAATGGCGCTGGCGGGCCCGCCGCAAGGCCGAGGGCAAACCCGCCGACCGCCCCAACCTGGTCTGCGGGCCGGTCCAGATCTGCTGGGAGAAGTTCGCCCGCTACTTCGACGTCGAGCTCCGCCAGGTCCCCCTGGAACCCGGCGCCACCGGGCTGCGCCCCCACCAGCTCGCCGCCCACGTGGACGAGAACACCATCGGCGTCGTCGCCATCCTCGGCGTCACCTACACCTGCGACTACGAACCCGTCGCCGAGCTCGCCGCCGCCCTCGACCGGATCCAGGAGGAGCACGGCTGGGACGTCCCCGTGCACGTCGACGCCGCGAGCGGGGGCTTCGTCGCCCCCTTCCTCCACCCGGACGTGGTCTGGGACTTCCGGCTGCCGCGCGTGGCCTCCGTCAACACCTCCGGCCACAAGTACGGGCTCGCGCCGCTGGGCGTCGGCTGGATCGTCTGGCGCACCGCCGACCTGCTCCCCGCCGAGCTGGTCTTCGACGTGGACTACCTCGGCGGGGACATGCCCACCTTCGCCCTCAACTTCTCCCGCCCCGGCGGCGAGGTCATCGCCCAGTACTACCTCTTCCTGCGCCTGGGCCGGGCCGGCTACCGCCGCGTCCAGCAGGCCTGCGCCGACACCGCGCGGTACCTGGCCCGCGAGATCGCGGGGCTCGGCCCCTTCACCCTGCTCTACGACGGCCGGGGCGCCCTGCCCGCCGTCTCCTACACCCTCACCGACCCGGGCGGGGCCGGGTTCAGCCTCTACGACCTCTCCGACCGGCTGCGGATGCGCGGCTGGCAGGTGCCCTCGTACCCGCTCCCGGCCGACCGCGAGGAGACGGTCATCCAGCGCGTCCTGATCCGGCACGGGGTGACGCGCGACCAGATCGCCCTGCTGGTCGAGGACATGCGCCGGGCCGTGGCCCACCTGCGCGCCGTCCCGCAACTCACCCCGGCCACCCCGGGCCGCTCGGGCTTCCACCACTGACGGCCCCACGGCGCGCGGGGCCCTGCCGTGTGCCCGGTCCGAAGGCGCCCACCACGTGCCGGCGCCCGGGACCCTGCGCCCCCGGCACACCGCCGGCCGCAGGCCGAAGCCCTCTGCACCGCTCGCCCCGCCCGGGGCCCGGCGGGGAGCTGGGTCCCGTGGTGTACCCGGTCCGAAGGCGCCCACCGGGCGGCGGTGCCCGGGATTCGGTGCCCGGGTGCCTGGGTGCCCGGGTGCCCGGGTGCCCGGGTGCCGGGTGCGGGGTGCGCGGCTGTGGGGCGAAGGCGCTCTGCGCTGGTCGCGCCTGCCGGGGCCGGGGCCGGGGGCGCCTGGGGCCGGCCGTGTGGCCGGTCTGAGGGTGCCCGCCGTGCGGCGGTGTCCGGCTCCGGTCGCGTCCCCGGGCCGGTGGCGCCTGCGGCCTGTCGGCGATCGGGGCCGGGCGGCACCGTGTTCGCGTCGCGGGGGGCGGGGGCGTCTGGTTCCGTTCGGGTTCCCCGGGTCGAACGTGAAGGCGGGCGGGCCCGTCGGCGCCCGGGATGGGCGGCACCGTGTTCGCGTCGCGGGGGTGAGGGCGTCTGGTTCCGTTCGGGTTCCCCGGGTCGAACGTGAAGGCGGGCGGGCCCGTCGGCGCCCGGGATGGGCGGCACCGTGTTCGCAGCGGCGGGGGTGAGGGCGTCCGGTCCCGCTCGGGTCCCCCGGGGCGAAGGCGAAGACGAGCGGGCCCGTCGGCCCGCCGGCTCGCGTTGCGGGGCCGGCGGTGCCCGGGGACGGTCGGGCTCCCGTTGCCGAAGGTGCCCGCGCTCGTGGCGCCCGGGCGGCGGCGGGGCTCAGGGCGGTGGCGTCGGCCAGTGCATCCCCAGGGCCGTCAGCGCGGCCACCCGTTCCGGGGCCAGGTTCGCCGCCCGGGAGCGCTGGTTGGCGATCCACGAGCCCAGTCGCAGCTCCTGGCCGCCCACCCGCTCCACATGGGTCCGCGGCACCCGCAGGTGCCCCTCGCGGGCGTGGAAGCGCCGGGCCGCCTCCAGGTGGCCGGCCCAGGCCTCGGCATGGCTGAGCCGCGGCGGCGGCCGTTCCGCCTCCGCCGCCGGGGTCAGCCCCAGCGCGTGCTCCAGCAGCCACCGCTGCGCCCAGGCCAGCCGCTCCCAGCCCAGCCGCTGGGCCCGCACCCACAACCCCAGGTCCTCGCCCTGCACCACCACCCGCCCCGGCCCGGACGGCACCGCGCCGCCCGCGTCCAGATGGGCCCGGGTCAGCTGGAAGCCGCGCTGCCAGCCGATGTCCCAGGCCGGGCACCAGGCCGGGTCGATCTCCTCCAGGGCCTCCCGGCGCTCCTGCGCGAGCGCGCCCGGGCCCTCGCGGCGGGCGGCGGCCCGGTTGTTCTTCATCCACACCCCGACCGGCACCCCGTGCCAGGTGGCGTCCACCGGCGGCAGCAGGTGCCCGTGCTCCGCGGCCCAGGCACGGGCCGCGGCGAGCCCCTCCTCGAAGGCCACGTCGAAATGGCTCCACACCATGCCGAGTTCGTCGAGCTCCCGCGTCCGCTCCCGGCCCAGCGCACCGCGCCGGTAGGTGCGCCGCGCGTCGGCGATCCACTGGCCGAGCGGGAACCCGGCCAGGGCGGGCGGCCATTGCCCCTGTTCCCCCTGTTCTCCCTGTTCCCCCGGTTCCGCCGGGACCCGGAACGCGAACGGCACCTTCAGGTCCCCGGCCGCCGCCGCGTAGACCCGGGCCGCCTCCGCCCCGCGCCGCCACCGCGTGTGCTCCGGGTTGAGCACCCGCAGCCGGATGAAGGCGGCCAGCAGCGCCGGATCGCGCGGCGTGGAGAAGCTCAGCAGCGCCCGCGCCCCTTCGCCGGGCCCGGCCGACGCCGCGGCCGCCGCAGGGGCCTTCGCCGCCGCGCTCGGGGCCTGCGGCTGGGCCAGGGCCTCCACCAGCCGCGAATCGTGCGCCCGCAGGGCCTCCAGGAGCCGCGCGAGGTCCCCGTACGCCCGCGAGGTCAGCATCGACTCCGGTGACTCGCCCGGCCCCAGCAGCACGGGCACCACCAACGAGGCCACCTTCCCCTCGCCCGGCCGGATCCGCAGCGCCCGCCCGACCGCCTGCACCAGGTCCGGCATCGAACCGCGGACGTCCGCCCAGAAGACGGAGTCGCACTCCTTCGTGTCCACCCCCTCGCCGAGCACCCGGACGCTGCCGAGGAAGGCCTTGTCCGCCACCCGGTCCGCCGCGAACGCGTCCAGCACCCGCCGCCGGTGGGCCGCCGTGTGCTGCCCGCACAGCCAGTCCGCCCACACCGTCCGCGGGTACACCGGCAGCGGGCTCCGGCTCGCCGCCCGCATCCGGGCCGCGACCGCCGGCAGCCCCGCCGCGAAGGCCTCCGCCTCCTTCGTCAGATGGTGGAACACCAGCGTCCGCCGGAAGCCCTGGTCCGCCGCGGCCTTGACCAGCGCCGCCTGGAGCGCCGCGAGCCGCATCCCGCGCACCCGGTCCGAGCGCCCGTCCGCCCCCAGCAGCACCGCCGACTGGAACCCGGGGTCGCTGACGTCCACGCACACCACCCGGTACGGGGCGCAGATCCCCCGGTCGATGGCCTCGGACAGCGACAGGGTGTGGCAGCGGGAGCCGAACGGACCCTCCGGGTCGTCCTCCATCGAGGCGACCAGCTCGCCCCGCCCGCGCGGCTCCCGGCCGACGCCGCCCGGCTCCTCGTCCTCCTCGTCGACCTCCTCGCCGTCGCGCCACACCCGGGGGGTGGCCGTCAGGTACAGGCGCCGCAGGGAGGGGATCCGCGCGTTGTCGTGCACCACGGCCCAGGGCTTGCCGATCCGGCCGGAGGTCCGGTGCGCCTCGTCGACCACGACCAGGTCCCAGGACGGCAGCCCGGCCAGGTGCGCCCGTTCGATGGTGCCCAGGCCCAGCGAGGCGTACGTGGCGAACACCGTCACCCGCTCCAGCGGCCGGGCGCCCCAGCGGGCCAGGACCCGCGGATCGGTGGTGGTGGGCACCCCCACGTCCTCACCGCGCAGCGAGCACACCGCCAGGGCCCGCCCCGTGCGGCCGCCCTCGCGCCAGGCGGCGACGGTCTGCACGAGCAGGTCGAGGGAGGGCACCAGGACCAGGACCCGTCCGGCCCGCAGCTCCTCGGAGGAGCCCACGGCGACCAGCGACTTCCCGGACCCGGTGGCCATGATCACCTGGGTCCGCAGCCCCCGCGCGGGCACCCGGCCGTCGGGGGGCAGCTGGAGGGCGCGCACGACGGCGTCGACGGCCTCGCGCTGATGGGGCCGCAGCTCCTTCCTCGGCACGCACCCTCACCCCCGTCCGCTCGCTGATCTGCTCCTCGGTCTCCAGCCTCTATCTTGCCCGGATTCTGAGTCAAACAGGAGGACGCGGGGCGCGGCCGGTCAGCCGCGCGCGCCGAAGTTCTGCGTCCACCACGGGCCGCCGGCCCCCGGGTGCATGCCGACGCCGATGTCCTTGAAGGAGCAGTTGAGGATGTTCGCCCGGTGCCCCGGACTCTTCATCCAGGAGTCCATCACGTCCTGCGCCGTCTGCTGACCCTTGGCGATGTTCTCGCCGTAGGTGGACCAGCGGTACCCGGCGGCCGTCGTCCGGTCGCCCGGGTCCGCGCCGTCGGGGTTGGTGTGGTCGAAGAAGCCGCGCCGCGCCATGTCGTCGGAGTGCCCCTGCGCGGCCCGGTCCAGCTGCGCGTCCTCCTTGAGCGGACCGCAGCCGGCCGCCGCCCGCTCGGAGTTGACCAGGGCGATCACCTGCCCGACCACCCCTGCCGGGGCGGGCGCGGGCGCGGGCGGCGCGGGCTTCGGCGGGTTGCTGCGGGCCGGCTCGGGCGCCGCGGCCGAGGACTTCGCGCTGCTCGGGGACGGCGACGGCGAGGCCGAAGCGGAAGCCGAGGCCGAGGAGGAGGGCGAGGCCGAACCGGAGGGCGAGGCCGAGGCGGAGCCGGAGGGCTGCGCGGAGGCCGTGTCCGGCGCGGAGAGCGCGGCCAGGGGCGAGGCGGGGGTCGCACCGCCCGCCTCGGCACCCTTGTCGCCGGGCGTCGTCAGGTAGACGAGCCCGCCGCCCGCCACGCACGCGGCGATCACCGCCCCGCCGATCGCCCGGCGGCGGTTCTGGCGCCGCTTGCGCTGCGCCCCGCGGCCGCCGGACGGGTCGACCGGACCGGTGTCGCCGCCCTTGCGCCGGGCCGCCCGGCCCGGCCCGGACACCACCGGGGCGAGCTGCGTCGCCGCCTCGGCGAAGGCCACCGGCGCGGTGTGCGCCGTCACGGCCGCCCGGACGCCCGCCGTCAGCGCCGCCGCCACCGGGACCAGGGCCAGCCCGGCCAGCAGCCCCTCCGCCGGCATCAGGCCGTTCCAGAGCCCGGAGCAGCGCAGGCACTCCCGGGCGTGCCGGGCGATGCGCTTGCGCCACAGCGGCGACGGGCGGCCGTCCCAGGTGCCCGTCATCGCGCGGATCTGCTCGCACGGCGGCTGCGCCTCCAGGGCCCGCTCCACCACCCGCGCCGACTCCAGCTGCGCCTTCATCCGCTGCACCCGTACCGCAGTGTGCTGCGGGGTCAGCTCCAGGGCCGAGGCGACGTCGGCCCGGGTCAGCTCACCGGCGCACTCCAGCCACCACAGCGACAGCAGCGCCCGGTCGTCGGGCTCCAGCCAGCGGGTGGCGCGGGCCGTCTCCCGGCGCTGGCCCGACAGCTGGAGCTTGACCACCGTCAGGTCGGCGAAGTCGGCGCCGGGGTCGGCCAGGTCCTGCGCCTCCTCGAGGCCGCCGGCCCCGGCGGCTCCGCTGCGGGACTGCCAGTGGGCCCGTATCCGGTTCATGGTGATGGCCACCAGCCAGGACCGGAAGTTCTCGTCCGCGTGCAGGGAACCCAGGCCGTCGAGCGCCCGCAGCATGGTGTCCTGCACGACGTCGTCCACGTCGACGGAACCGTTGAGGGCCCGGCCGACGATGTTGTAGACGAGCGGCAGGTGGGTGCCGACCAGCTCGTCCTGCGCTCGGGGGTCGCCCGCGCGGGCCGCTGCCACCAGCTCTGCCGTGTGCTGTGTACTCATGTGAACTTCCCTGTCCGTACCGGCGGTCGATGATGTCCGACAACTGGGAGACCGTCGAGGGGGACACCGATAACACTTATCCGGAAGAAGTTTTTATCCGGCGGAAGATCTCCGGCGCCAGCCGGGCCCCGGATGTGTAAGGTCTGGACCAATAAGTTCCCGTGCACGATGCCGAGTTCCCCCCGGGGAACGTCCGGGAGGGCCCGCCCGTGTCCCTGCGTCCGTACGAAGTCATAGCCGCCCAGCGCCTGCTCCCGGTGCTGCGCAGCGCCGACGCCGACGAGGCCGTCCGCACCACGCGGGCCCTGCTCGCCGCCGGCTGCCGCGCGGTGGAGCTCACCACCTCCGTCCCCGGCTGGCCCGGGGCCGTGGCCCGCGCGGCCGCCCTCGCCGACGCGCTGGGCCGCCCGGCGCTGATCGGCGTGGGCACCGTCACCACCGCGGCCGACGCCGAGACGGCCCTCGACGCCGGGGCGGGCTTCCTCGTCTCCCCGCACCCCGCCCCCGAGGTCCGCGAGACCGCCGCGCGGCGCGGGGCGGCCTTCGTGGAGGGCGGCTACACCCCCGGCGAGATCGCCGCCGCGGTCCGCCGCTCGGGCGCCGCGAAGGTCTTCCCGGCCCACGTCGGCGGCCCGGAGTTCCTCCGCTCCCTGCGGGCCGTCCTCCCCGACGCCGTCCTGATCCCGACGGGCGGTATCGCGCCCGGCGAGGTCCGCGAGTGGCTCGCCGCGGGCGCGACCGCCGTCGGCATCGGCAGCGGCCTCCCGACGGACCCGACGGAACTGGCCACCCTCTTCGCAGC